>JBFFMO010000734.1:0-3061 GCA_041554035.1 Allomicrovenator sp.
CAAACGACTGTGCAACTTACTGCACTGCATACGAAGCTGCGTGCGCAACACAGTTCGCCACCGATTACACCGACGAAGCCGGCTGCCTTACTGCATGTGCAGCATTCGCTGAAGGCACTGCTGGAGATACGTCGGGCGACACGCTTGCTTGCCGTATCTACCACACCGGCGCAGCAGTTGCTGACCCAACGACACACTGCCCACACGCTGGTCTTGATCCAGTGGCAGCTTGCATCGACTAATTCAGCTCCCGCTGAAAATAGAAAAGGCGTGCTCTTTCGAGCACGCCTTTTTTTTTGTCTCCACGTCGTAATTCTCGATTTTCCAGGCCACTGAGCACCGCTTGGTCCGTTCGACTTGTCGACATGACTTGGACTTGAAGAGGATCCGTTTATGCGGTCACTTTTTCAACGGTCACAGAGCCTCAAGAAAGCTACGATGACGGATTCCATACGGCTCAAAACAAAAAAGCGTACTCTTTCGAGCACGCCCTTTTCTGTTTCGCGATGAATCCTGAGCCAGCGACCTAGAGAAGGTCCTGCGCTGCAACGTCGATGTCTTGGACCTCGACGCCGCTAAACACGTCCAACATGCGGCTATGCCCCTCAAGCGCAGCTCTCATCTCGGCCTCGAACCGAATACGTTGATGCTGAACGCTGATCATCTCTTCACGAAGCACCCTCAGCCGTGACTCCACGCCCGAAAGGATGCGTTCGGCCTTCAATTCAGCCTCGGCTACGATGAGTTCCGCGTCGCGTTCTGCCTGATGACGAACGTCTTCCGCCACCTGACGCGCCATATCGAGGGCGTCCTGAAGGCTGCGCTCACGCCGCCGATAGTCTTTGAGTTCGCGCGCGGAGCTCTCGCCCTCGCGCTGTGCCCGTTTGAGTTCTTCGGAAAGGTGGTCCCATTCTCTTGCCAGGCCGTCCAAGAACTCCTGAACCTGGTCAGGGTCGTAGCCTCGCATCTTTTTCTGGAATTTTTGTTTGAGGATATCGTCGCTGCTGAATCTCATTGGGGCCTCCATGCCGCGCGTTGGATGGAAGCATCTTACCTCACCCGGGATTCACGACAATTTTTCACCCAAGACTTCTGAACGAGTAGCGGCGGCCTCAACTGCGCCAATGAAAGCTGACCGCACACCGTGGGACTCCAGATAGGCCACTCCAGCAATCGTGGCACCGCCTGGCGAGGTCACACGGTCCTTGAGTTCAGCCGTATGCGCCGGAGAAGCAGCGGCGAGTGCCGCAGCACCTTCCACAGTTGCCGCCGCGATTTTCCTGGCTGTGGCTCGGTCTAAGCCCATCTTGACGCCACCATCTGCCAGCGCCTCAAGAATCACGAAGATATATGCGGGCCCACAGCCACTGATGCCGGTCAGTGCGCCGAACAAGGACTCCGAGCTCAACTCAGCGACCACGCCAACCGCTTCAAAGAGCTCGATCGCGGCCCCACACGGTTTTTCGCTGAATACGCCCGTAACGCCTTTGCCTATAAGGGCCGGCGTGTTTGGCATCGAACGCACAACCTGAGCCGCACCGCTCCAGCTCTTCAGCTGGGAAATGCTGACACCGGCAGCCACGCTGACGACCACATCGTCTTCGGAAAACTTAAAACCCGACAGTGCACTCGAAACGTGTTGCGGCTTCACGGCTGCCAGGATCAGGCGAGGCCCAGACAGTCCAGAATCTTGACCGGCATCCAGCGCCTGTGCACCCAAGCTTGCCGCAAATTCAGCTGCGCGTTCACGGTTCTGATCGACGCACACCAATCGTGCGGCATCGATGCTACCCGACTCGACTGCCCCTTGAATCAAAGCCGAACCCATTTGCCCGCAACCCACTAAATAAACGACGAATTCTGATAATTTTTTCATGTTGTACTCCTGCGCCCAAAAATAGCCGTGCCCACCCGTACCATATTAGCGCCCTCTTCAATGGCCCATTCAAAATCGGAGGTCATTCCCATCGAAAGTGTGTCCACACGTGGGTCAGCGCTCTTGAGGGTCTCAAAAATGTCGCGCATCTGCGCAAAGTACTTACGAAGCTGGACTTCTTCGGCGTCAAATGGAGGGATGGTCATCAATCCGACCACCAGCACGTTTTCGAGTGCCTGGCAGCGTTCAAAAAACGACAACGCCTCGCCGGGCTCCACGCCACCTTTGGCTTCGTCGTTTCCGGTGTTGATTTGGATCAAGACCTTTTGTGGCTGGGTCGCGCGCTTAGAAATCGCGGCAGCAAGGCTTTCTCGGTCCACCCCCTGAATCAGCTCAACCCGATTCACGACGTGTTTTGCCTTTCTGCTTTGCAGGCCACCAATGAAGTGCCAACGCACATCGTCGGGCAATTCGGCTGCCTTTCCTTCCCATTCCTGAACGTAATTCTCGCCGAAGTCTCGATGACCTGCGTCGTAGAGGGCTTGAACGTCCTCACTTCCGCAAGTCTTCGAAACCGCAACAAGCGTGACCTCGTCGGCACTTCTGCCGCACTTGTTACAGGCCTCATGGATGCGTTCGTTGACGTTCGACAAACGAAGGATCAGCTCAGAAGCGCGCGTCATCGACGTCTCGCAAATGGGAATGCTGCCAGACCGCCCGCCGCGTCAAGAGACTCGATGACCTCACAAATCGGCAGTCCGACGACCGTATGGTACGAACCATCGACTCGTGCCACCAGACATGCACCGATCCCCTGAACCCCATAGGCACCGGCCTTATCCATGGGTTCGCCGGTCGCGACATAATTTCGAATCGTGTCGTCGTCGAGCTCACGAAACCAAACCTGGGCGCTGACCGAACGTACGATCTCGGTGCCCGATGTTCGATCCAGCCAACAAAACGAGGTGGTCACGGAATGGCTCCGTCCCGAAAGGGTACGCAGCATATCCACCGCGTCCGCGATATCTTTTGGTTTTTCAAGAATCTGACCGTCAATCTCGACAATCGTATCTGCGGCCAAGATCCAATCCGGATCTTCGGAATTCAGTGTCTTTTGGACACCTGCCGCCTTTTCGCGACAGAGCCGACTGGTATAAGCTTCGCCCGATTCGCCCGGCTTCAAAA
>JBFFMO010000735.1:0-3057 GCA_041554035.1 Allomicrovenator sp.
ATGCTCTTTTTGTTGATGGGGCTTTTTGGCAAGGACCGTGATCTTCCTGCCGACCGCTTTTCGTACCTGCTGACGTCTTTGCTTGTCGGTCTGACGGTGATTCCGCAGGTCACGTTGGTTCTGGCCGGCCTGTCACGCTGGCGCGGAGCAAGTAACGAGGCTGCGAACTGGCTGACCTCGGCTCCGCGTACGGGCGTCATTATCGCCAGCATTCTGCTTGGTGTGTCATCGCTGAGTCTGATTGCATCGCTGGTGCTCGTGGTGAAGCAGGGCGGATTGACGCGACTTTCTAAGCGGCTGGCATGGGGCTCTTTGCTTTCGCTCTGGATGCCCCTTCTGGGTTTCCTTGTCGCCATTCAGATCTTTGCCACCGCTCATAGCCGCGATCTCAGCGGTTGGTTTGGCTGGGGTGGCGTTCAAGCTGCCCTTTACGTCACAGCGCTTGGAATCACGGTCTTTTTGACCGTGGCAAAACCCGAGATCGAACGACGTCGCCTCTATATTTTGGCGTTTTACGTGTTCACGGGATTGGCCACGCTGGCCAAGGGGTTGCTTGGTTTCATGCTTCCCGGCGCCATCGTGTTTTTCTACCTGCTCCTGACCCGGGAATGGCGACTGCTGGCTCGTCTTGAGTTTGCGCGGGGAATCCCACTTTTTATCGCGGTGACCTTTCCCTGGTACGCGGCGATGTTGGTGCGACACACCACGGGTTTTTGGAATCGCTTTTTTGTTCACGACCATTTCAAACGATTGGGAGCTGGCGTTCATCAGCTCGATACCGGGTCTTTTGAACATTTCATTAAATGGGCAGCCTACGGACTCTTTCCGTGGTCGGCGTTCGTTCCCGCGGCTTTGGTGCGACTGGTGTCGACCGATGCGCTGACCAAACGCGACGACGAGAGCCGAGCGACGCTGATGCTCGTTTTGTGGGCGGTGGTGGCCTTCACCTTGTTCACCCTATCGAGCACGAAGTTCCACCATTATATCTTTCCGGCGATTCCTGCGTTCTCCCTCTTGGTTGCGCTCGCCTTGGACGACGCGTTGGACTCCGAGATGCCCAGGCCTTGGCCTCTGTATTTGATGGCCGTCCCGCTGATCGGCTTTTTTGCGTGGGATTTGATCCTGGAGCCCGGAAGTTTCAAGAATCTGTTCACCTATAAGTACGATCGCGAGTGGAATAACCCGGATTGGGACCTTTCATTTCGTTGGACGCTTGGTTTGTTGACCGCGCCAGCGCTGCTCGGAGCCTTGATCGTGCTGCTGAAAAACACCCTGGCGCGTCGGGCGGGTGTGGCGATGATCGTATTGAGTGCGCTGACGTTGACCGTCTTTTGCCTGGACGTGTACATGCCGCGGCTGTCTCAGGTCTGGAGCCAGAAAGGCCTGTGGGATTATTATTACGGGGCGTGTACGACCACGACGGGTCCTGATGCGCGCAAGCGCTACTGCGTTCAACCGGTGATCGCCTACAAATTGAACTGGCGCGGCGAAACGTTTTACACACAGAACGAAGTGATCCCAGTCCGCGATGACGACGACTTTGATCATTTTCTTGCCAACGTCGGTGATGGCCCCTTTTACGGGATCATGGAGTACTCCCGATACCGAGGTGAGTTTCAGCGAAGGCTGCCGGCTCGGTTCAAAAACAAGGCCTGCGTCGTTTATAATGAGAATCTGAAATTCGTGCTCGCGAAGGTTCCATGCGAAGCAAACGACCCCGAGCGAAAGCCGGAGACCAAAGACGGTTCGTCGCGCTGAATCTCTAAACGTGGTTTGGCATCTCACCCATGGTTCTGTCTTCCCAACTGCCGCATGTATTGGTATTGTGCGCGCGTTCGAAAGCGGACCCCCTCACATCACGCGCGCAGACATTCGTTCTGCAGGATTCCAGCAGGTCACGGAGAAATCATGAGTAATGCAAAGCTTACGTTGAACGGACAAGATTACGAACTCCCGATCGTGGTCGGAAGTGAAGGTGAGGTCGCTGTCGATGTCACCAAGTTTCGTTCGGCTTCAAAGGCCATTACGTTGGATCCCGGCTACGGGAACACAGGGTCATGCCTTAGCAGCATCACGTTCATCGACGGCGAAAAGGGTATCCTTCGTTATCGTGGCTACCCCATCGAAGACGTTGCCGAAAACGCGACCTTCGATGAGGTCATGTACCTGCTGATCTGGGGCGAATTGCCAAACGACGCTGAACTGAGCAAGTTCCGCGCTCGTCTTGCAGAAGCTTCGCATCTTCCAGATGGCGTGAAGAAGCAACTCGAAGCGCTTCCTGCCAATATTCATCCGATGGCAGCGATTTCGTCGCTCACGGTGACTTTGTCGTCGTACTTCCCAGAAACTGGGGATCGCGACGCCGACATCATCAATCTTCTCGCGAAATTCAAGACCGTCGTGGCTTGGACCTACCGCAGCAAGATTGGCAAGCCCTTCATCGCGCCGAATCCATCGCTTGGATACATCGAAGACTTCCTGACGATGATGTTTGAGAAGGCCGACAAAGCCACTGTCGAAGCCATGCACAAACTCTTGATCCTGCATGCAGACCACGAACAAAACTGCAGCGCTTCAACGGTGCGCATGGTTGGTTCGTCACAAGCAGATATCTACGCAACGATGTCGGCCGGCATCTGCGCACTCTGGGGACCTCTCCACGGTGGTGCAAACCAGGCCGTGATCGAGATGCTCGAAACCATCCAGAACGATGGTGGCGGAGCGCAGAAGTTCGTCGAGATGGCCAAGGACAAAGAGTCCGGCTTCAAATTGATGGGCTTTGGTCACCGCGTGTACAAGAACTTTGACCCACGCGCTCGAATCATCAAGAAAGCCGCAGACGATGTCCTCGACTCGCTCGGAATTGATGATCCATCGCTGGACATCGCCAAGCATCTCGAGAAAGTGGCGCTTGAGGACGAGTACTTTGTTGCCCGTAACCTCTACCCCAACGTCGATTTCTACTCCGGCATCATCTACCGCGCATTGAATATCCCGACCGAGTTTTTCACGGTGATGTTCGCTCTGGGACGTATGCCAGGCTGGATCGCTCAATGG
>JBFFMO010000736.1:0-3054 GCA_041554035.1 Allomicrovenator sp.
GCGTTTCATAGAGCGCATCGGGATTTTTTCTGGACGTGCCCTGACACGAACACGGCACATCGGCGAGCACGGCATCGTAGCGCTCGGTGGGCGTCGGGAAATTGGCGGCGTCGCAGTTGGTCATCACCAAATTCAGCAGCCCCAAACGATCGGAGGTGTTGCGAATCGCCCGCATTCTCGCGACGCGACGGTCGTTGGCGATCACGGTCCCACGGTTTTTCAGCGCCACGGCGATTTGCGCCGTTTTGTTGCCTGGGGCCGCACACAAATCCACGATTCGGTCGCCCGGACTGGGCTCCATGAAATACATCGGCAGCATCGCTGCCTCTTCTTGGATCTGCATATGACCCAGCAAAAACTCAATTCGGCGGCCCGGATTATTGGCGTGAGCACCTTCAAGCCGGAACCCGTCGGGTTTCCAATTCAGCCTTGAGTATTCAACCCCTGCGGCTTCGAAGCCCTTGAAGAGCGTTTCGGGGTCCGTTTTGAGCGTATTGACCCAGCCCGTGGTGGGCAGAGGGCGTTCCAACGCGTCCGTAAGCGCGTCAAAATCGTCCACAATGCCTCGATAGCGATCCAGAGCACTCATCACATCAACCCCGCGCGCTCAAGGAGATCGACCACTCGGGTGAGCGGCAAACCAATGATATTTGTGTAGTCATCGCCGTCCATTTTGGAAAAGAGTCGAACTCCATGTTCCTCAATCTTATAGGCCCCTGCGCAATCAAGGGGCTGGTCCAATTCGACATACGCGGCCAACGATTCCTCGCTGAACGAACGCATCGTCATGAACGTGTACACGGCCTCACTGTCGACCCGACCGTCTGGATAGACCAAGGCGAGCGTGCTTAAAAGCGTGTGCGTTTTGCCCTGAAGCTCCTTCAGCTGTTCGACGGCCCCTGAGACACTTCCGGGCTTTCCGTAAATCGTGTCGTCGATGAAAACCACTTGGTCAGCGCCCAACACAAACATGCCCGGGTTTTTCTCCGCGACCGCCCTTGCCTTTTTTTCGGCCAGGCGTGACGCCATTTCAAGCGGAGTCTCGCCGGGCCAGTGTTGTTCTTTGATTTCTGAGGGCGCCGTCTGGAATTCGATTCCCAAGCGGCCAAGCAATTCTTGTTTGTAGCGTGACTGGCTAGCGAGTATCAGGCGGGGCGATTGGAGCGTCATCGTTGTCCTTCGGGTACTTTACGCCATAACAGTGTGGCTCTACGTTAGATGTAGAGAAACCTAGGATCGGAGGTCTTATGTCAGATCGTGAAACCATACTAGAGAAGCTTCATGCGGTTCATGACTTTCCAGGGAAATTCCTGTTCAAAGCGATCGGCCCCAACAACGAAGTCTTTATCGCCCAAGTGATTCAAAGCGTGATCAATGTGGCAGGCCCGGACAGCGCACCGGACGTTGACACACGGGTCAGCGCCAAGGGAAATCACGTGTCGGTGACCGTCAACGCGATGATGGACAGCGCCGAAAGCGTTCTGGAAGTCTATGTGTTGCTTCAAGCCATCGAAGGCGTAACTCACGTGCTCTAGAAGAGCAGTTCGTCTTCGGGTTTTGACTCGGCGGCGGCGGCTGGCTCAGCTTGAGCTGGCTCGGCCGGGGCTTCCTCGACGCCAGGATCAGCGTCCTCTGAGGGAGGCGCCACGTCGTCTTCGGAAGAATCCATCATGTCCCAGACGTAGAGTCCCACGCCGGACCCAATCACCACGGCTGAGGCGACGTAGAGGATATTTGCGGTCAGGGCCTGACTCTCGCCCTGATCAACCAGGTCTTGGTCTGCAAAACCGCGCAGTCGCTCTTGAGCGTCCAACGTGTCGATCGTCGACGAAGCTTCAAGCCCCATCGCCACCCCGCCGATCGCGAGCGCGACACCGGTTCCGCCTAAGACGTATGCGGTGACGCGCTTCCAGCTCGTGCCTCCCGCTGCATCAAGGGGCACCATCATCCGCAGCGTCTCGTCACGGTTGATATCGACGTCGCCAGACCAAGAGGCGTTCCCGTCTTTAAGGTCGATTCTGTGGGTTCCTGGCGTCAAGATGATGGCGTCGCGCATAGGCAATTCGCCGATCGCAACCCCGTCGACACTGACACGGGCCGGACGGTCCGACTCAAGTCGGACAAATCCCTGCACCTTGATGGCTTCGAATTCGACCTTCACATTCTTGGTCTTGGACTGTTCCACGTCGACCGAGCCGGAAATGTCTTTTTGGCCTTCCGCACTCGCCGTGTACTTCACCGACCCCGCCGGCAAAGTCACTGTGCAAGGCGCCTTGCAGGGCGCTTTGGCTCCCGCAATCAGGATCGATGAACCTGCAGGGGACTCAAAAACCAGCGTTCCATACTCAGCCGCAATCTGCTGCTGAATCTCGATCACGTAGTTGACGACATCGTCAGCGTTGGCCGCCTCGGGTTTAGCCTGCAGGTACTGCTGAAAATATCGTTCGGCTTCCACGAGCTTTCCGCCCTGACGAAACGCCTGACCGATATTAAAAAGCAATTCATCCCTGCCGGAATACTCGAAGGATTCAACGAATTTTTCCGCCGCCGTGACGAAGTCGTTCGAATCGTAGGCCTCCTTACCTGCACGGTAGGCATCCTTGGCCTTATCCAGATCGCGTCCCTGCGCGAAAGCTGGCGTAACGGTAAGCATCCCCAAGGGGAATGCAGCAAAGAGACCTGCGGCTAAGATTAGAGTCCGAACACAATTCATCAGTATTTTTCTATTCGAAGGGATTGATGATGCTTTCTTTTTTATCGGGTTTCGACTTTTTCCCGGCGGGCGGGTCGTCCAAAATCGGAATGCTGAAAGGATCCTTGTCAGGTTTCTTGTCGGCTTTCTTCTTTTCAACTTTCGTCGATGGCTGTCGTTCAGTCTTCGTCGATTTCGGCTCCACCTTGGGAGGCTCTTCGACGTTTCCTGCGGGCTGAAGTTCAAAGACAAACTCCTGATCCGCATCTGGCGTGACTTCGTGAATCGCGGATTCAAATCCCTCAAGGCGAGCCTCAAAAACGAAGATCTCGTCACTCACGTCAAAAGGAATCGAAATCGGA
>JBFFMO010000737.1:0-3052 GCA_041554035.1 Allomicrovenator sp.
ACGAGTTGTTCTTTTTGGAACGCGCCCTGAATCCCAAAAAAGCTGCAGAGGGAGTCGCAACGACGACCATCACGCGGGAAGGTTTGGAAGGACGTGACCTTAAGGAATTTGATGTCGTGATCCTTGCGAACGTGACCTCGGTCACGCCCAATGCAGCCGAGGCGCTGAAGGTATTTGTGGAAGGCGGCGGCGGTCTGCTTTTGGCGATGGGAGATCAGGTTGATATTCCGGCCTGGAACACTCAATTCGTCGATCTTTTGCCCAAGCCACTACGAGGCATGAAACAACTGGCGGAGGTCGGTGATCCCGACGCCCCCGTGAAAATCACGCGATACGGCACCACTCGGCGCGAACACCCGATTTTCGAGGTTTTCGAGGCGCCCGGTGGCTCAACACTGCAGTCTGGCCAGGTTTATTCGTACATGCTTTTGGAGCCGTCCCCGCCCGAACAGTCTCAGACTTTGTTGTCGTTCAAGGATGCCGCCCCGGCATTGCTGGAGCGAAAGGTCGGTCGTGGGCGCGTTTTGCTTTACACCACGACTCTGGACATCGATTGGTCGGATTTGGCGACCCGAACAGCTTACCTGCCCCTTGTCCGCCGCGTGGTTCAGTACCTGGCTCGGCGTGCAACGAGTGAAGAAGATCCCGATTATGTGGTGGGCAAACCGGTCTCACTTGATGTCGAAGGTTTGATCGCCGAGCGTGCGATCGTGGTTTCGGGCGATGTCCGCACGGTACTCGAACCCGAGAACGGAAAAGTCACCTTCACGCCTTCCGTACCGGGTGTTTGGCAGGTCTGGGCCGACGCAACAGACGAGACGGGGACGCGGCTGGATACCCTCGACTTTGCAGTGAACATCGATGTCGCTGAATCTGACCTCACAGCTCTTCCTGCCGACGTCTTGTCTCCATGGGTTGGCGGCGCCTCGGATGGCCTGGCATCCGGAGCTACTTCGGAAAAACGAGTCAACCTGTGGCCATTCTTCTTGTTTATGGTCACAATCGGCCTTCTCATCGAGTCAGTGTTAGGCACACGACGCAGCGTGCTTGTTCGTCTTTGGCGGATCATTACTCGCCGCGACATGAGTGAACTTTCAACTGACGAGTCCAACTCTGCTTCCTGAGGCGCCACAGGGCATGCGAATTCGCGGGGACATTAGAGCGATAATTTTGATTTTGGTGTGCCTCGTTTCTGAATCGGCGACGGCCCAATCGATCAAAGTCCAAAGCACGAGCCTGGCTCGCATGTCTCAGATGTTGCGCAGCAACGGCACTGTTGATGCCGCGCGGGTATTCACTCAGCGAGTTCGACTGTCCGTGTATGACGCGACGGGTTCCAACGATGGGCGTTTGAACGTTCATGTTTCGTTTCGCTACTCCAACGATTTTGGATTGGTGGACCGCCTCAAAGATGACGCTGTCGCCGATATGTACTGGAATCAGGCGGTGCTCGATGAGGCCTATCTGCAATGGCGACCGCTTGATCCCGTCAATCTTCGCGCAGGTCGATTTCTTCGGCTGGACGCCCTGGGGCCACGTGATATCGACGGACTCTCACTTCAATTGGATCCAAGTCTTGGAAAGGGCGTAAGCGGTCGTTTTGAAGTCTGGGCGGGCCGTGACGTGTTTTTTGAGACCTCGGCATTATCGGGTGAAGCCTGGGATATTCAGGGCGTGCCCGAAGACAGTCAGGCGGGCAGCGCGGACTGGACGCTTTCGGGCGGGGTTCGCGCGGGCCTTCATCATCGAAGCGCCGGGGTCGAAGTGGCGTGGTTACGTCGCGTCTACTCCGACGCCGAAGGTGATTATCTGGGCGAAGAACGCATCGGAGCTGCGATGCATGGCCAGATCACCAATGACCTGAATATTGTCTCGCGGGCGAGCTACCACACGGTGTTGGCGGATGTAGATCGGGCGTCGTTGCTCGTAGCGTGGCGCACTGGGCCGGTTACACCCACACTGAGTCTGGGCCTGGAGCGCGTTGTTCCCTGGTTCGACACCGGCAGTATTTTCAATCTCTTTGGCGCGCAGCCCTACCAAGGAGGCTGGTTCAAAGTCTCTCAGCCCATCGAGGCTCTGAATTCCGAGATCGACGTGCGAAGCTTTGGGCGCATTTACGAGGGCGATCAAGACTTAGTCGATTTTGGAAAAGGAAGCGCTGACGCGACGACCTGGGGACTGGGCATGGGCCACAACACAAGATTTTCGCTCTTTGAGCATCCCTTCACCTGGCGGTCCGTCGGCACCTATTCGGACAGCATCGACGACGCTTATGGCGGTGCACGGGCTTTGATTCAATCGATCCTCAGTGTTGAAGCCGTTCGCGACGTCTTCATTCAGACTCGAGGCCTCTGGCTTTGGGCCAACCCATCGAACGATCGTTATGCAACGGGAACCGGAGTCACAGGAACTCTGGGGCTCGAATGGCGAACCGAGCTCGGGCGTCTGTCAGCTGTGGTGGAATCAAGCCAAACGACCTTCCAAGGGGGAAATCTGCAGGCCTTCCTTTCCTTTGATGTCGAGGTTTGGCCATGAGCGTCGCTCGACTACGAATGCATCGTCGCCTGCGTCGCTGGGGCGCCGTTTTGGTGTTGCTTGGGTTGCTGGGATTTTCGTTGCAAGCAGCTTTCGGAGACTCCGGCGTCAAGCCGATTCGCTACGCGTCCACGCCCAGCGTGAAATTCGACCATGCAAAACATCCGCAACCCTGCGCGTCGTGCCATGCGGCGGCCACGACAAGCACGTCGTCCGCCGATGATCTGGGGCCTTCGATGAGCGATTGCGCGACGTGCCACGCCGTATTGAAGCCAAACCTGACTCAGTGCAGCGCTTGCCATATGGGCGCGGCCGACTCGAAAACCCCGGTGACCAAAAAGGAAGAATGGGAGGCCGTACGCCCCGCACCTTTTGTGGCCCCGCGTACAACGCCTGACATCAAGTTTTCTCATCGTCAGCACTTTGACGCGTCCATTCCCTGCAAGACTTGCCACGCCGATGGAACGCCGGACCTGCCCAAGATGCAGGTATGTGTGGATTGCCACGCCCAGACCAC
>JBFFMO010000738.1:0-3045 GCA_041554035.1 Allomicrovenator sp.
AGGCCGTAAGACCGGCGGCGAGCAATAGGTATGATAGGCGGAGGTTCATGTACGACTTAACCCAAAAGCGACCCAATATCTTCCCACCAAAGGTAGCATTGCATTGGACCAAGTCAACTAGTTGCCTTGTTTGGCTGCCGCACGGGCACTAAGGTTGCGGCGATCAACACCGAGGTTATCGATGACAAGCTCTTGGGAAATTGCGTGGAAAGAGGGTCGCACAGGTTGGGATGCAGGCGGGTCACCACCGATCCTGACGCACCTGGTCGAATCCGGACAAATGCCGGGCGGACGCGTGCTGGTTCCGGGATGTGGCAGTGGATACGACGCCTTCACGCTCTCGGGGAACGGACGGCATGCGATCGGACTCGACCTCGCGCCCAGTGCGGCGGAGCGCTTTCAGTTGGTGCGTGAATCCCGAGGAATTTCGGAGGAGGACGCTTCGATCATCGTCGGTGATTTTTTCGATTTTGACGCGGGTGATCACTTTGACTTGGTTTGGGATTACACCTTTCTTTGCGCGCTTCCTCGGGATTTGCGCGAGGCCTGGGCGGCCAGAATGGCCGAATTGATCAGGCCTGGCGGCGAGCTCGTCTGCTTGGTTTTCCCTGTGGATCCGACTCGCCCGGTGGATCAAGGGCCGCCCTTTCCGCTGACACCGGACCTTGTGAGGGGCTTGCTGGCCAAGGATTTTGAAGAAGTATCGATGGAAAAAGTCGAGGTTTCGAATCCTGGGCGTGAAGGCAAGGAGTGGCTTGGGCGCTGGATCCGTGTCTGATGGGTGACACAAACGGATGAGGGCATCCAAACTTGATTATCTGGATGCCCTCCGAGACCTCTATGGTGTTTTGCCGTAGGTCTGTGGTGTTTTTTCGAACTGCGAATCAGAAGAGAGAGACCACAGGGGTGGTACTGCTCGTGGTCGAACCGTTACCCTGTTGGCCATTGTTGTTAGTACCCCAACACCACACGCTTTCGTCACTTTTTAAGGCGCAGGCACTTTGATGACCTGAGCTAATCAAGATGACATTGGTCAAGCCTGTCACCGCCGCCGGTGTGCTGCGACTTGAGGTCGAACCATCACCCAGTTCGCCACCATTATTACGACCCCAACAGGCCACGCTTTCGTCAATCTTCAGAGCACACGTGAAAGTCCCGCCTGCGGTGATCGAGACCGCGTCTGCCAGACCTGTCACCGTCACGGGGACAAGACTGCTGGAAGTCGACCCATTACCCAGTTGCCCATCACCGTTGTATCCCCAGCAGGACACGCTGCCGTCACTCTTCGCAGCACAGGTGTGATTAGCACCTGCGCCGATCGAGACCACGTCCGTCATCGATGCTACCGCCACGGGGGTGGTTTGAGTGGTAGTCGTCCCATCACCCAACTCACCAAGGGAGTTCTGCCCCCAGCAAAACACGCTGCCGTCACTCTTCACAGCACACGTGTGAGTATAACCCGTCGTGATCGCAACGACATCTGCCAGACCCGACACCACAACCGGCGTCGAAGTGTCTGTCGTGGTCCCGTCACCCAACTGGCCGGCATAGTTCCGCCCCCAGCAAGACACGCTGCCGTCGCTCTTCAGCGCACACGAATGATAAAGGCCCACTTCCACTGATACCACGTCCGTCAACCCAGTCACGGCCACTGGCGTCAAAGAGTCTGACGTCGTCCCGTTGCCCAGTTGACCGGCGTAGCCCGACCCCCAACAGGAGACGGTCCCATCACTCTTAATAGCGCACGTGTGATTATAACCCGCGATAATCGAGACCACATCCGTCAGCCCCACCACCGCCACCGGCGTGGCTTGATTCGTCGTCGACCCGTCACCCAATTGGCCACTAGAGTTGTAGCCAGCGCAGAGCACTGTGTTGTCCGACTGGATTGCGCAGGTATGAAAAATCCCTGCGGACATTCTTGAGGTGTTCACCCAATAAGCGTAGAGGTCGTGGTCAGCGGTCATCACGACGTCGGTCGCAGCGTCGACCTTTGTGCCGGTCCCGCCCGAAGCCGTCCACCATCCCGCAAAGAAGTAGTCTGCACGAGCGGGCTTGGTCAGGGTTCCATAGGGGGCGTCGTAGGTCACCGAAATCGTAGAATCAGCTGTGACCCCGTCTTCAAATTTCAGTGTGACAGTGTAGGTGCTTGCGTCACAAGCCTGGTTATCTGCCGCCAACGTGTAGCCCGCATCGCACGAGCACACGAAGCTTCCAGCAGTATCACTGCAGGTTTGAGCGCAGCCATCTGTGTTTTCTACGCACTCGTTGATGTTCTGACAGCTCAGACGGTCTGTTGCTGCCCGGTAACCTGAACCGCAAGCGATGCAGGCCGTCGCGGGGTTCGAATCATCATCGTATTCGGAGGCCGAACAGACGACCGGAGCGACATCGCCACCGACGCAGTACGTTCCGGCATCACACGTTGAGCAGATATGGTCAGTGACCGAAGTCCCTGCTGCCGTCTGATAGGTACCCGCGGCACACGCGGTCCACGAAGCACACGACGCGGCGTTCTGAGTCGTCGTAAATGTTCCCGTGGCACATGAATCACAAGTCCGGTCAGCTGAGGCCAAACCCGCACTCAGCACAAAGTCGCCAGCATCACACGTCGCCCACGAAGCGCACGACATGGCGTTCTGAGTCGTTGTAAATGTGCCTGTGGCACATGAATTACAAGTACGGTCGGCTGTGTCCGAGCCGGCGTTCACCACAAGCTCCCCGGCTTCACACGTCGTCCACGAGGCACACGATGCTGCGTTCTGAGTCGTCGTAAATGTGCCTGTCGCACATGAATCACAAGTACGGTCGGAAATGGTCGAACCGACGCTGGCTACAAGCTCACCGGCTTCACACGTGGTCCACGAGGCACACGATGCTGCGTTCTGACTCGTTGAGAATGTGCCCGTCGCACAGGAATCACAGGTGCGGTCGGCAATGGTCGAACCGACGCTGGCTACGAGCTCCCCGGCTTCACACGTCGTCCACGAGGCACACGATGCGGCGTTCTGAGTCGTCGTAAATGTGCCTGTCGCACAGGAATCA
>JBFFMO010000739.1:0-3044 GCA_041554035.1 Allomicrovenator sp.
GCGCAGGGACTCGGGCCCCACCGACCGAATTCCCGAATATTTTGAGCGAATCGTCTGCAGACGCTCAGTTCCCCGGGGTTCAATATTTGGCAGTTCGAGTTCCTCGCCCATGATCTCGGCGAGTTCATCGAGAGCAACGTCAACTTCTAGGCCTTTTTCGCCCTCGTTTTCGCCGGCCTCGCCTTGGCCCGGGCCCTCTTCGCCTTCACCGAGCGAATCGCCGACCTCACCTTTGCCCTGGCCAACACCGCCGGTGTCCTTGGAACCGTAGCGAAATCGCGGAATATCGATTCGGGGAATGGGGATTTTGACGATGTCTTTTCCCTGCTTCCCTGTCATCTCACCGTTGGTCATGTACTCGCGCAGGTTCTGCTTGATCTTGCCACGAACGATCTGCTTAAACCGCCGGTGGTCCTGTTTGATCTTGTTTAAGTCCGCCATGGTACTTCCATCACCTGGAGTGCTTTAATTAGGAAAAAGATCCCCTAAATTAGCTCTGTTTCGAGTCGCCACGTGCGAAAATACTGGCCACAAAGTTCAACACGTCGGTCGCTGATTCTTCGTTGTAACCGTAGTTACGAATCATGCGTTGTTTGACGATATCGATCTTCTCTTGGGTTTCTTTGTCGACGACGTTCGAGACCATGCTTGCAAGCTTGATTGAGTCTTTCTGATCTTCAAACAACTTCAGCTCAAGCGCTTTATGGAGCCGCTCGTTGGTGTGGTAGAGGAACGTCTTTCCGTCGATTGCCAGTGCGCCAATGTAGTTCATGATTTCACGGCGGAAATCGTCCTTACGGCTTTCTGGAATATCGATCTTCTCTTCAACGGACCGCATCAAGCGCTCATCAGGCTCTTCGTATTGTCCGGTGTATTTATTACGGACTTTTTCCTTCTGAGTGAAGGCCTTGATGTTGTCGATGTAGTTGGCACAAAGTTTCGAAATGCCTTCTTCGTCGGCGCTGATCGCACGCTGGACTTCGTTTTTGACGATGTCTTCGTACTCTTGTTTAACGACGGCGAGCAGTTCGCGATAGCGGTTGCGCTCTTCTTCGTTGTTGATCAAGGAATGGTTTTTCAGGCCGCCTTCAATCTCATTCAAAACGAGGAATGGATTGATGCTGGTGTCGCTCTTGTCCGAGACCAAAGCATTTGAAAGCTTGTCCTGGATATAGCGCGGCGAAATACCCATGAGGCCTTCACGTAGCGCCTCTTTGCGCAGTTCTTTGACGTTGTCCTGAGTGTATCCCGTCAGAGTTTTTCCATCGTACAACTTCAGCTTCTGAAGAAGGGTCAGGTTGTGCTTCTTGGGGTCTTCAAGGCGCGTCAGCACGGCCCACATCGCGGCCATCTCGATCGTATGAGGAGCAATGTGTTTGCCCTTTACGACTTCGTTGTTGAAGTCCTTCTCATAGACTTTGATCTCTTCGGTGTACTTGGTGATGTAGGGGATATCGATCTTCACCGTACGGTCACGAAGGGCTTCCATGTATTCGTTCGAGAGCAGCTTGCGATACTCAGGTTCGTTGGTGTGGCCTAGGATGACTTCGTCGATGTCGGTCTGCGCGAATTTCTTCGGCTTAATTTTGCGCTCTTGAGTCGCACCGAGAAGGTCGTAAAGGAAAGCGACGTCCAGCTTCAGGATTTCGACAAACTCGATGATGCCGCGGTTGGCGACACAGAACTCGCCGTCGAAATTGAATGCGCGAGGGTCGGAGTCCGAACCGTAAATCGCGATCTTTCGATAATTGATGTCGCCCGTGAGTTCGGTCGAATCTTGGTTCTTTTCGTCTTTGGGCTGGAACGTACCGATGCCCAGACGGTCTTTTTCGCTGAAGATAAGGCGTCGCACGCGCACATGCTCCATCACGCGAGACCAGTCACCGCCATAATGTCTCATCAACTCAGAGTAGATGTATCGCGAGGCTGGGTTGAGGTCGCCGCGGACGCGTCCGTCGGTCAGGCCGAGTTCTTTGAAGGCCTTGGCGCGCCATTCCGAGGGAATGAGCTTCATCGGGTCTTCATTCATCGGATCGTGGAGTACTTCCTGTCCGCCAGTCAGGTGCTGGAGGTCTTTGGGCATATTCCAGAAGAACGTGAAGAGGCGTCCGTCCTCGGTTTTTGAGTACTCTTCGATTCCGCGCTTCAGCAGTCGTGCGATCGTGGATTTCGAGCTACCCACCGGGCCGTGAAGCAGAATGATTCGTTTTTCCGTGCCGTATTCATTGGCCGCAGCCTTAAACACGTTCACGAGCCGCATCATGGGGATATCGAGCCCATAGATGGCGTCGTGGCCGTTATTAACCGGATCGGAAAAGAAGTTGTAACGAACGACTTTCTTTTTGTTGTCGATGTACTCTTCTGAGCCATAGGACAACACCATGTCGTACATCCGCTGGTAGGCGGTGCGGATGATGCGTGGATCGGCGCGCACCAGATCGAGGTACTCCTCAAGGGAGCCTTCCCAATGCAGATCGCGGTATTCGTCGATATTATGAAGTGCACCAAGTTTACTAAGAAGTTTTTCTTTGCTCATGAGTACCGGCTCCGGAAGTTCGGGAGGGTGCGCATCGCAGATGATGACTCGGCGATTGCTCGTGGGGCATGTTAGATCATCTTTAGAGAATTGGTAGTCCCTTCTAAGATGCGGGCAGTGCAAGAAGGCAGAAAGGGTTCAGCTTATTTCATTAATCGACAACGACAGACAAAAAATGGCGTGCCTTCTGGCCCGGCTCTACAAGTTCTGGGGCCGTGAGGAGCATCCGGGTGCGGACGATGTTCTTGCGGTGTTGGTTCGAACGATCTTGTCGCAATCGACGACGCGCGTGAACACCGATCGAGCTTTTGCATCGCTGGTCGACACCTATCACGGGGACTGGGCGCAGGTCGCAGGCGCGCGGGTCGAGGATGTGGTCGATGCCATTCGGGTCGGTGGATTGGCGCGGCAGAAGGCGCCGCGAATTCAGGCGATCCTGACGGAAGTCTTCGATAGATATGACGAATATTCGCTTGAGTCGCTCGCGGGCGAAGATCTTGCCACCGCC
>JBFFMO010000740.1:0-3043 GCA_041554035.1 Allomicrovenator sp.
ATTATTTTGCAGAATGAAATCCGCGCGGTCTCCAAGAATCACAAACTCCGAGTGGAGCGTAGAAATATCCTCCATTCGGAAGAAAAAGCGCACACCATCGCGCGAGGTCTGGGGATAGGGGCTGTCGTTAAATTGGATGAACGCCAACTCCACAAAATCGCCTTCGGCCAGGCCCGACATCGATAATGTCTGTTTGCCAGCGGTTTCTTCAGGGACCTGAACGGTCCCGTCTTGTTTGATGGTGCGGACCACCAAAATCCGAGCGTCTGAAGGCACCTGGGTCTCGGCAAATCGGTCGATGGCATTCTTGGTCAATACGCGAACCACGGTGTGAGTAAGCGTGATATTGGCGCCGTCTGGGAAATATTGGCGAGCGGCAAAGTCGATGACGTAATAGGCGTCATCGGTGCTCAGGGCCTTGGTTTTAGAGGCTTTCACCGCCTCCATCGCCGCCTTATAACCATCAGGCATCGTCGTCATCAGCGGGATTTCCTGCTTCAGCAACGCGCGTTTCCAAACCACCCAGGCCGTCGAACCCACGACAGGCTCCGCGGCGGCCAAGATCTTGAGCGCGCTTTCCACACCCTCGTCAGCAAAGGCTCGGTCGACCTTCCACGAAATCGCGTTTGCGGCATCGGGAATGCGTGTCAGGGTCTCTTCAATATGCGCTTTGGCTTCATCGATCCGGCCCAATTTCACAAGTTCGTTGGCGTAACGAACTTGAGGGTCAGCGCTGTAAGGAAAGCGGGTCGCGTACTTCTTATAATGAGCAAGATTGGCTTCGTCTCGGTCGCTTCGGGCGCTCTGATAGGCCTCGATCACTGCGGGACATGAAGCCGGATCTTTGACCAGGTCTTCGGGTGCCGAAAACACATTGCGAGCCTGTTCGAAGCGCTGAATTGCTCGTCCAGCATCACAATCACCTGGCGAAAGACTCTGGACGTTGCGCCATTCTTTTTCGGCGGCTTCGTCGTAGCCAAGGTCTTCAAGGTATTTCGACCACGCTTCAAGCGCGGGCAAGAGACGAACTCGACCATCCATAATGGCCGTTTTGGCGGCGCTTTCGGTCAGTTCGCGAATTTCACGATCGCTGGCAGAGCCCTTGATTCGCTGTGCCAAAAGATGGGTGTAGATCGTGGAGTTGGGGTTCAATCGCAGAGCCTCGCGAAGCTCCTGCAACGAGGTCGCATCGCGCAGACGAGACGGCCACTGCCATAAGGTCTGAACTTGCTGCGAACGCAGCGCGTGGCCTGCCGCAAAGTCGGGACGTCGCTTGGCGAGCGCTTCCCAAACTTGGTCAAAGACCGCATCTTCGGCCGAAAAATAGGCGCCGAGCATCGTCAAATAGAGCGAGAGGTCACCTGATTCTGCGATATTTTCGGCGGGAACAAAGACAGGTTCAAGCGCCGACGGCATCACGGAATCGCTGAGCATCTCGACTTCTGCGCCTTCCGACGCGCCGCCTTCATGGCAAGGAGCGATGAAGCGGTCAGCGAGGCATCCGCTCTCGAAGACCATGCCGGTGCGAGTCACTGGCCCGGCCGGGATAAACTGAAGGTCAAACCAATCACGGTAACCGCGTTGGACAGCCAGCTTCACGAGCACGCGGTGGGTGCCTGGCGAAAGTCGGATTTTTCGCAGACGTTTGCCTGTCTGGTAGTCCTCTTCGGCGCGGTCGATGATGACCACACCATCGATCCAGACCTGAGTTCGTCCCGAAAAGTTGCCGTAAACCCATACATCGCGTTCCTGCGAGACTGTCGCGAACGTCTCCAGATAATGCACTCCATCGCGCGTGGCTGGGGGCGCGAGACTGAGCCCGGCGGGGAAATAGGGTTTGGTTTTTTCGTAATTTCGCGGGTCGTCGACGGCAAAAACAGGGCTCAAATACTCGGCCGAAAGGCTGGCCGATATTTGTGGCGGGTATTCGGCATCAAACGCGGTCAAACGAAAGGGCGAAAAAGACGGCGTAATATTCCAACGATCCGGGAATCCAATCGCCGATCCTTCAAATGGAGCGGCATTATCGGAGCGGTCCCAGGTCCTGAAAATCACCGCCTGTTCGGCCATCGCAATATAGGCGCGCGCCAGGGGATCAAGCTTGGTCGTGTCGGTCGCATCCAAGACCGCGGCCGCACGTTCGGGAAAATCTCGAACGATGTCGCGCAACGTGTAGAGCCGCGCAGCCGCGTATCTGGCAAAAGCGTGATCTGGGTATTTCGAGACGACGTAACCGTAGCGGTTGAACGCGTCTTCGACGTCTCCTTCACCGTAGGCAATTTCAGCCGCGATAAAGGCGTGTTCGGGTGAAGTCGACGGGGTTTCCAGGATCTTAGCCGCCGCTTCTTCGTCACCGGCCAACCACGCTTCGAGCGCCTGCCCAGCGGGTGTCCCGGCATCGACATCGTAAAATCTCGGGCTTACTTTTTGTGAACCACCGCAAGCGGTCAGCCAAAAAGCAGACGCAATCACCACCAGAATATTTTTAATGCCAGGGCCTTGTTTGAGTATTTTCATGGTGTGTTCCCCAGCGTAATCGTCTCGTTCAAGGCATCGTTCATCGTGGCCACGAAGCTTCTAAATTCATTATAATCTTCGACCGAAACCCGTTGGACATCGATGCGGTAAATCACCGAGGCCTCAACCTCATCGCCTTTTTGAACGTACTTGATATCGAGCGCTCCAAAACGACTTTGAAGGCTCACATTCTGAGGGATTTTCGAAAATCCGGATGCCTTGGCGATCCGGTAGGTCACGATATTTTCAGAGGTAAACGGAACTCGAATATCGAGATCCTGCGAGCGTTTCGCGAGTTTTGCGTAAGAACCGACGAGGTCCTTCGTGGTGCCGCTTGGCAGCAGGAAATCGCGCGAGCCGTCGGAACGACGCAGTTGCGGACTTTCGAATGAAAATTCGATTTTCACGTCTTTTTCGAGCTGACTCAAATCCGAGTATTTGGCTTTCAGAAGTTTTGCGCCGGGATACGTCGAGCCGAGGAATTTCTCGAAAGCTTCGTCGCGACGTTCGGGGTCTTCAAGAATGG
>JBFFMO010000741.1:0-3043 GCA_041554035.1 Allomicrovenator sp.
GCGTATTCCCTTGCGAGAGCTCGTTGATCCAAAGCACGACGGTGTTGTCGAGCATGGAGCCTGAGCCTTCGGGAACCGAATCAAGTGCGGTCAAAAGGTAGGCAAATTGCTCAGAAAACCAGGTGTCGCGCGCGACCCATTGATTGAAGGAGGCTGAGTCGCTTGGGCCTGCATGGCTAAGTTGATGACCGTCACCGAGGCTTTCGAGCCAGGGGAATCGAATATGGTTTTTGGCATTTGAGAACTGAAGGCCGCCCACCCGAGTGATATCGCAGGCAAATGCCATCACCAAGAGGTCGATTTGAAGACGTGCGATGTCGGGCATCGAGTCTTCGCTGTCGGGTTCCTGAGCGCCGGGATCCGCGGGGGCGTAACACGCAGCGCCCGTGACACGGTCGTTTTCGAGGCGTTGTTCCAAATCACGGACGAGCGCCAGATGGGATTCGAGCCGTTGCCGATCAGCGTAACCCGCGCGTTTGTTCAAGGCCCCGAACTGGTCGATCACACCGTCCAGCACCGATTTTCGCCGTTTGCGTAGTTCAACGAGCTCGGCTGGTTCGGTCATGAAATCCGAAAAAATCTGGTCAAAAACGTTCTTGGGATCGTTTTGCGGCGGAAGCGGTTGGCCGGCACCAAGATAGGATAGGCGTGTCCGGACTTCGGCCGTTGGGGCCGTCGTATCAGCACGAATACCCAGCTGAAGGCTGCCGAGCGAGGTGTTTTCACCGATATGCTGCGCCAGAACCTGGTCGAGCGAAATGCCCGCGCCCCAACCGGCGAGTGAGCCGTCACCGCCGACAAAATCACCGGTCTGCAGTGGATGGCCTGTGAGCACTGTGCCCATGCCACGCTGATGGGGCTCACCGGGTCCCGCATCACCCGCGCCAGACTTCAGCTCGATTCCCTTGGGAATGATGAGTTTATTCTTGAACCCCTCAAGAGGCGAAAGAATTGGGCTCAGCTGGAAGTCTTTGCTTGAGGCGCCAGCAGTGGGCCAGAACACGTTTTGTTGCGTGCCGTTGGGATGGAAAAAGTAGATGAACCGTTTCGGAAACCCGTCAGCGCTCAGAATCCCAGGCGTTGATTGTGCGATCGCCTGACGTCCGAGCCCGGCTTCTAAAAGGGGCAACGAGATCGCCGTACCGGCGAGTCCTCGAAGAAATGAGCGTCTTGATAAGCCGCGAAAGGGGTTCATTACGGGTCTCCTTGAGCAGGAACCTGAACGGTGCGGTATCGGAACGCATCTGAGGTTGCGATGGCGACCAAGAGGTCTTCAAACGAGCCATCGGTTAGGGCAAATGTGGTGCGGATTTGGTCTGCGGCACACATGTCGGAAGGCGTTTCAGGATGGCCCATCGCGAAGGTGTACCAGTGGTCAGCGACACAATCTTCGACCTGACGAGCTTCGGCGAGCATACCCGAGAGCGATACGGCGCCGTCGAAATCGCCTTCGATGGTGGGGTCGGAGGTGTAGCCGAGTGCTCCTGTGGCATCGACGGCCTGACCGTTTTCGATCACGCGGTATCGACCGATGCCATCGTAGTTCTCGAAACCAAGACCAATCGGGTCGATCAAGAGGTGGCATCCCGCACATGCGGGGTCGTTGGTGTGTTCTTCGAAGATCTGCCGTGTCGTCGCGTTGGGATCGGGGTCTGGCGGTTTGATCACCAAGTTGTTCGGGGGCGGCGGCAATTTCTGACAGAGCAGCCGTTCGCGCACAAAGATACCGCGATGAATGGGGGAACCCTGAGTGGGGTAGGCAAGCAGCGCCATCACGGCAGGCTGAGTCAAGAGTCCGGCTCGCTCCGAGGCCGGCGCGACAAAGGCATTCATGCCCGTTTTTGTCGCTTCAAAGCCGTACACGGGGGCCAACGATTCCGAGAGAAAGACTTCAGGAGAAGTCATGAGATCGTTCAAATCGCCTTTCTGGTCGAAATGAACATGGTCGATAAACGCATAAAGGCTGTCTCGCCATTCCTGAGTCATCTCAGGCGTCCATTCTGGGTACGCTGTATTGTCCTTGACCATCGAGTCTAAGGCATCGAGGCCCAACCACTGCCGATAAAAATCGTTGACCAGAGCACGAGCTGCGGGCTTTTCGAGCATTCGCCGGGCTTGAGCGCTGACTTGGTCTGCGGTGGCCAATTCGTCTTTGGCAGCGGCCTCAAGCAATTCCTGGTCGGGCATCGAGCCCCAAAGGAAATACGAGAGCCGGCTCGCGGTCTCGAAGGAATTCAAGGGCACCAACTGGCCGGCGGTGAATTCGTCCTTGAGCTCAATTCTGTACAAGAATTGGGGTGATTGCAGCGTGAGTTCAATCGTGGACAAGAGGGCCTGATCAGCGCCATCGATTTCCGAGATTCCCTTATAGAATGCCGTGTAGAGCGCGATTTCGCCTGCGGCTGCTGGCCTTCTAAAGGCGTGGAGCAGGAAATCCGTCAGGAAGGTCTGCAGACACTCGTCGGTGCTCAAATCGCAGGAAACCAGCTGGTCGCGATGATTGGTCACAGCGTCCGCCGCAAGGATCTCTGCGGCTTCCATGAGCTTTCGGACCATCAGTGGGCTGACCCGGTGCGAGTCCGAGTTGTTTTCGAATCCAGCGACCGAATTTTCTGGAGGAAAACCGTCTCGGGCAATCGTGGTCTGAATGCCAAGCAAATCACGAATGGTGTAGTCGTATTCGTAGCGGGTGAGCAGGCGCATCGGGGCTTGGCCCGCGAAGATTTCGCCGTCGCAGTCGTCCATCGAAGCAGGAATATTGGGTTCGATGACCTCTTCGATCACGGGCGATTCTTCATCGACTCCGAGCACTTCGCCCTGACACGCCGTAGCGCTGAGGGCCAATATCAAACCTATGAATCGTGTTGTGATTCTCACCAGTACTCCTGCAATCAGGACAGGAGTCTACTGACTACAAACACTCGCCGCAAGCGTTGTCGGTGAGCGGTAACCAGTGAGCAGTGAGCGGTGAGCGGCCGACCCTAAACAACGATGCCCCCGGAGCATTTCGCTTCGGGGGCATCGAGAATTTTCAGAATAATGA
>JBFFMO010000742.1:0-3041 GCA_041554035.1 Allomicrovenator sp.
GGTCTTTAGCGGCACGCTCATCGCCGCAGGCACAGGCCGGGGCGTGGTCGTCGCCACGGGCGCAAAGACCCAAATTGGCCAAATTAGCGGGATGCTCGCCGATGTCGAAACGCTGACCACTCCGTTGGTGCGACAAATGGACATCTTCGCACGCTGGCTGACGGTATTCATTCTCTTGCTCGCGGGCAGTTTGCTCGTTTACGGCTATTTCGTGGGCCATTTGCCCTTTGGCGAGTTTTTCATGGCAGTGGTCGGGCTCTCGGTGGCGGCCATCCCCGAAGGGCTGCCAACGGTGCTGACCATCACGCTGGCGGTAGGTGTACAGGCGATGGCGAAGCGCAACGCGATCGTTCGACGTCTGCCTGCGATCGAGACATTGGGCTCAGTTTCGGTCATTTGCTCCGACAAAACTGGCACGCTCACACGTAACGAAATGATGGCCGCGTCGCTGGCTGCGAACGAGCACGTCTATTCGGTTGGCGGCAGCGGTTACACACCTGAGGGGACGGTACGGCTCCACGACGCCGACGCGGATCCAGCAGTCCACACCGTCCTCATGGAGTTCGCCCTTGTTGCCGGGCTCTGCAATGACGCGCTGCTGCGCGGACACCCTGATGGGTGGCGAGTAGAAGGCGATCCGATGGAGGGCGCACTGATGGCACTCTCGGCCAAAATCACAGGGGAAGGACCCAAGCCGTTCGAAGGTTGGACCCGCGCGGATGCCATTCCCTTCGACGCCAAGCATCGCTATATGGCGGTGCTCAATCACAACCCTGATGGGCGAGTTTGTATTTTGGTGAAGGGTGCCCCCGAGGCGGTGCTGGCCATGAGTACAAATCAGCGTGCGGCACATGGCGGCACCGAACCGCTGAACTTGGACCGCTGGCATCAACGAGTCGAAGAGTTGGCTGCAGCGGGCCAACGCGTCATCGCCGTGGCATCGCGCGATATGCCGCAGGAGCAGTGCTCATTGAAAACCAGTGATCTTGACGGACATCTGACGCTAGTCGGATTGATCGGACTCATCGACCCGCCTCGCCCCGAGGCGATCGACGCGGTCGCTGAGTGTCACGCCGCCGGCATACGAGTGAAGATGATCACTGGCGATCACGGAGCGACTGCTCGCGCAATTGCCGGCCTGATCGCTCTGAAAAACACCGAACGCGTTCTTACCGGCGCCGATATCGAAAAGATGGACGACAGCACGCTTGCCGAGGAGGTCGTTGTTACTGACATTTTCGCGCGCACCTCGCCCAGGCACAAGCTGCGCTTGGTAACAGCACTGCAGTCACGGGGTTTGACTGTAGCCATGACTGGCGACGGAGTGAACGACGCGCCGGCGCTCAAGCGAGCGGACGCCGGTATTGCGATGGGCCTTAAGGGTAGCGAGGCGGCCAAAGAGGCGGCCGAGGTGGTTTTGGCCGACGACAATTTTGCCTCCATCGCTGCTGCAGTCCGCGAGGGACGTACAGTCTACGACAACATCAAGAAGGTCATCAGCTGGACGTTGCCGACCAGTGCAGGGGAAGCCCTGACGATCATTGTGGCCTTGTTCGCAGGATTCGAGTTGCCGATCACGGCGGTTCAAATTTTGTGGGTCAACCTGGTCACTGCGGTCACTCTCGGGTTGGCGCTGGCTTTCGAGCCCAGTGAGCCCGGCACAATGCGCCGTCCTCCTCGGCCACGCGACGAACCCTTGCTCAACAGCACGCTGATCTGGCATGTCGTACTCGTTTCTGGGCTTTTCCTGGCTGCGGTCTATGGAATGTTCACCTATGCCATCGACCGCGGGTACGACCTGGCGCTGGCCCGGACGTTGGCTCTCAACACCTTGGTGGTTCTTGAAATCTTCCACCTCTTCTTCATCCGAAACGTCCACGGCACCTCGCTGACCTGGGCGACCGTGCGCGGCACGCCAGTGGTATGGGCATGTGTGATCATGGTAACCGGGGCTCAATTCGCCCTTACGTATGCACCCCCACTGCAGAAGGTCTTCGGCACACAAGCGGTTGCTCTCAACGACGGCTTACTGACCATCGCGGTCGGCGTCGTGTTCTTCGCCATCATCGAGACCGAGAAACAAATGCGCCTGGCGTTCCGGCGCCCTGCGATCACCACTGGAAATCCGTAGCTTGCCTATTGCCGGATTGGCGCAGTGTAGATTCGCACAGAATGCGCTCAGCGCTGCAATGAGACCAGAATCAGAAGCTGCTTCGCGAATTCACCGGCTTCCGGCGCCTCGATCGCACCGTCCAAATCCTGCGGCAAGACTTGACGATTCAGTTCGGCCCAACCTTCCAGCCAATCGGGCGAATCGTCGGTCAGGTCCGCAGTGCTCACGTCCCAGGAACATATCGGCAGGCTTTCGTCGCAATACGCCGGTAGGCAGCCACTCAAGATGACCCGAGCACGGTCGCCACGCAGAACCTCAAGCGAGGACGCCCACGCGTCTTGGCAGGCCGTATCACGCCACATTTTTCGACAGGCCATGACCGTTTCTTTGGCGGATTCAGAGTGCATGGCCGCCAAACAGGCCGAAACACGATCTTCGGCTGGTTTGGCGGAGGTTGGTTGCAGAGTCGGCTCGACGCGAATGGATTTTTCAGGTGCGGAACATGCCGTAATCCCCAGAAAAACCAGGCCAAGTAAGGATTTCATTTCTTGCTAGGCAAGATGATCAACGTGCAAGGCATCTCGGTCAAACAACGCTGAGCCGTGCTTCCAAGCACGCGCTGCATCAGTTCCGACTCACCCGAATGCCCCACAAACATCAATCCGGCTGAACGAGCCTTGACCGCGTCTGCAAGCGCCGCTGCGGGCAAATCACCGCTGATCTCAGCGCTCAAATTGGGGCCTACCCTTTGCGACAACTTGTCCATCAAATCCTGCATCGCGGCGCTCGACCAGAGTTTCGCCGAGGCCTGCATCGATTCGACCGGCACATCAGCACCGTCAAAAACGAGGATGGGCGGTGTGGGATTGGCGTGCACGATATGAAGCGGCGAGCCCAATTCTGTGGCGAACTCGGCCGCGGCGTCCAC
>JBFFMO010000743.1:0-3039 GCA_041554035.1 Allomicrovenator sp.
GCCAGCGTCCCACGGATATTCAAAAACGAGAGCCGAGCGGCCTCAATGTCTTTGCGCGCCTGCACTTCCTGCAGTCGAGCGCGGGTGACCTCGAATTCGGTGACCGTTCCGGCCTCTTGGCGGGCCAGCGTCGCCTTGAGCAACGTTTCTGCGGACACAAGGCGCTCCTTGCCTACTTCCATCACCCGACGGGTTGTCAGCAGCGTGTAATAAGTTTGCAGCACTGCGAGGTCGAGCTGTTGGGCCACGACTTCGATATTATTTTTTGCCAGTTCCTGCTGAAGATGAGCCTGCGGCAGGAGTGATAGGGCGCGGAAGTTTGCGCGTAGGCTGGCCGTAAGCGCCCAGTTCCAGGTTGTCTTGGGCTGAATCACGATGGCAGGGCTGCCTTCTGGAGCCCCAAAATCCGCGACGA
This sequence comes from Allomicrovenator sp., assembly GCA_041554035.1. Lineage (GTDB taxonomy): Bacteria > Myxococcota_A > Bradymonadia > Bradymonadales > Bradymonadaceae > JBFFMO01. The sequence continues at coordinate 416 of JBFFMO010000743.1, forward strand.
TCTCTTCCTGATTCACGATATAATTCGCGTTGGCGGACAGCGTCGGAAACACCGTCGACCAGGCTTGTTTCACCATCGCATCTGCGATCGTGATTTGGGTTCGAAGTCTCGCGATATCAAGGCTGTTTTGGCGCACCATTTCACGGGATTCCGCCAGGGTGAGCGTTCTAGCCGCGTCGATCTTGAACTCCGAAATATCCAGTTGGCTCCCGGCAAAAAGGTCGGTCTTTTCGATCGAATCGGGCGTGCTGTAGGTCGGCGTTGTGTCAGTGGGTGCCGGGACTTCCTGCGCCTGGAGTGCAAAAGGAATAAGCATCACCACGATCGCCGCTGCTGCACTGGCTGCCGCGCCACCTTTGAGGAAGTTCTGGGTCCGGGCCGACAGGCGCTCGGCCATCACATACGCCGCGGGCACGACGATCAGAATCAGAAGGGTCGAAACTCCCAGTCCCGCTGAGACGACGTTGGCCATGGGCCCCCACATCTCGACCGAGCGGCCACCGAACACGATATTCAGATTCACGAAGTCGATACTGACGCCGGCAACGAGCGGCAGCAGGCCGAGCACGGTTGTGGATGCCGTCAGAAGCACGGGGCGGAATCGAACCACACCTGCTGTGATTGCGGCTTCGCGCAGCTCCATGCCGCGTTCGCGCAACTGGTTGGCGTAGTCGATCAGCACGATCGCGTTATTCACCACGACGCCGGCCAAAGAGATGACTCCGATGCCGGTCATGATCACACCGAAAGGCAGCTGGAACATCACGAGCGCCAAGAACACGCCAATCAGGCTCAGCACGACGCTGCCCATGATGATGAGCGGCTGAATGATTGAGTTGAACTCGGTGACCAAGATCAACACGATGAAAAAGAGTGCGGCGAGCAGGGCCATGGCAAGGAAATCTCCGGCTTCTTTCTGGTCTTCGCTTTCTCCTGTGTATCGGATCTCATAACCCGCGGGCATCTTCAGGGTCTTGAGGTCCTCTTGCACCTGCGCCAGCAATTTCGCGGCAAGGAATCCCTGTGCGGCGTTGGCGCTCACTGTCACGATTCGATCTTGGTCTTTGTGTCGAATCGAGCCCGCGCCACCTTTGGGCTCAATGCTTGCGACCTCGGTGATCGGGATATGGATGCCGTCTTTGTTGACCACCGTCAGGCGCGAGAGATCTTCGATCGTTCTGCGTTGGTCTTCGTGCAGTCGTACCGTGATGTCGAACTCTTCGTCGCCTTCACGGTAAACCGTTGCGATCGTGCCATTGATCGCTGTTCGGATCGTTTGGGCGATGCCACGGGTGTCGACTTCAACAATCGCGGCCCGTGTGCGATCGACGACCAGATGAACCTCGGGACGCGAAAGCTCAATATTGTCTTGGAGGTCGATGATACCGGGAATCACACGAAGTCGGTCTTTTACCTCTCTCGCGACCCCGGCCATCACGAGTAGGTCATCACCAATGATTTCGATGTTCACCGGGGCGCCAGCGGGCGGGCCGCTGCTCTCTTTTGCCAGGATGATCGAGGCGCCAGGAATATTGGAATAAACCTCTCGCAGGCGCTCCATGAATTCAAAAGGGCTTGAGGTTTGATGCTGGGACGAAACCAGGTCGACCGAGATCTTGCCGTAATGTGGAGCGCTTCCGCCAGCAGACATGCCGCCGTTTCCACCTTTGACGCCCGCGTCCACAATCCATGCCTCGACGAGTTCTGGCGCACTGTGGAGAGGTTTCTCGAGCTCTGCCAGCAGCTTGTCGGTCTCTTCGATTCGCGTTCCGTCCGGAAGCTCGACGTTGACGTTGAAGCGTTCTGGCGTGGTCTGGGGGAAAAACTCAACACCCAATTCCTGAGATCCAAAGAGCATGGCCGAGGCCACGAGCGCCACACCGGACATGAAGAGAACCGTCCATGGACGATCGACAGCCCAGATCAGGCTGGTCTTGTAGGTGCGGTACAGTCGGTTATCGGGGACGGCCAATTCGTTGTGGCCCATGTCTTTGGGGTCCACTTTGAGCAGGGTGGCACAAACGGTGGGGTTGATGACGAGCGCGACAAAGAGGCTGGCCAAAAGCGTAATAATCACAGTCTTGGGCAAGTAGCTCATGAACTCGCCGGTGACGCCGGGCCACATGACCATTGGTGCAAATGCGGCGACCGTTGTGGCGGTCGACGCGATCACGGCCCAGCCCACTTCGGCCGTTCCGTCCATGGCTGCTTGCACGCGGTCTTTGCCTTCACTGGCATGCCGGTAAATATTCTCGACGATGACGATCGCGTTATCCACGAGCATCCCCAACGCCAACACCAGACTGAAGAGAACGACCATGTTCAACGTGATCGAAAGCATCTGAAGCACGATGAAGGTGATCAACATCGAGAGCGGCACGCTGATGGCCACAAAAAGCGCGTTTCGGGCCCCACCCATGAAGAAAAAGAGCACGCCCAACACAAGAATAAGGCCCGAAATGATGTTGTTTTCGAGGTCGTGGACCTGATCCAAAACATTCACGGACATGTCGTTCAAAACGACGATATTCACGCCTTCTGGAATCCTAGCTTCGTAGCTCTTGAGCACGTCTTTGGTGGCCGCGGCGATGTCGATGATGTTTTCACCCGACCGTTTGACGACC
>JBFFMO010000744.1:0-3038 GCA_041554035.1 Allomicrovenator sp.
CACGCACGGAATCGAGCACCGCCCACGACTCGGTTCGAATCACGTCGCCCACGCCCAGAATAGCCATGACCTTTCCATCTACAGACACCGCGACCGGCGATTGTCCGTTGGCCACAAAAGCGACCAGCTCCGAGTCGTCCACACCAAGCCACGCAGGCCGTCCAACTTGCACGAGGTGGCCGTCGACCATTCCACGCATGCCGTTGCCAGCGATCTCAGTGACATCTGTGGCACGCGCAAGCTGACGTGGTCGGTCATCAGAAGCATCGCCTCCTCGATTCGCGGGCATCCTGCCTGCATCTTTGTCGATCCCTATGTGGGCAGGGTGCACACCTACCCAGTCGCAGATGGCTCGAGCCACGGGATGGGTGCTCTGAATCTCCAGAGCTGCCGCAAGTCGCAGCGCGGCGCTGTCACCGACGATCGAAGCGACTTCCAATTTGCCGTGAGTCAGCGTTCCGGTCTTGTCGAAGACCACGACATCGACGGCCTCCAGGCGTTCAAGCACGTCGTCGTATTTGATGAAGATCCCCTTCCGCGCCGCTTTCCCCATCGCCACGGTCAAGGCGAGCGGTGTCGCCATCCCCAGCGCACAGGGACACGAGATCACAAGGAGGGCGATCGTATGCGAGAGCGCTAATTCTGGATGAGTCGGGTACCAGACCACAAACGTCAGCGCGGCTGCGACCAGAACACCGAGCACGAACCAACCTGAAAGCCGGTCGGCTTTTTGGACAACGGGGGCCCGTCGAATCGTCGCGGATTCGACCCAAGACAGGATTTTACCGAGTCGGGAATCCTGACCCGCAGCGGTCACACGCACGACGAGGGGTGCAGAAACATTGGTTTCGCCGGCGCTCACGGGAGCGCCTACCTCGACATCTTCAGCGCGACTTTCGCCCGTGATGATTGCGCGGTGAAGAGCCGAACGGCCTTCGACCACAATCGCATCGGCCGGAATCACATCGCCTGCGCGGATCTCCAACAGGTCGTCCACGCAAAGCGAGGCCACCGGGACTTCTTCGACGCTGCCATCCACCAGTCGTCGGGCCGTCGATGGCAACAAAGACAACAGACGTTGCGCCGACTCTGTTGCCATGCGCGTGCCTCGGCGCTGCAACCATCGTGCGGTCAGCAGCGCCGCAATCAAGACGGCGATCGAATCAAACCAAATTTCGCCAGTGCTGGTCAGAGTGACCCACACGCTATGCGTAAATCCTGCCCAGATACCGAGGGTAATCGGGACATCGATCGACAAATGATGAAGGCCGCGAAAGGGGCGCAACGACGCCCAGGCCCGGCGATAAAATTCGCCGCCCGCCCAAAAGACGCTGATGGCGGTCAGAAGCATCGAAGCCCATCGAGCGGCCATGGCCAGATCCGTTTCGACACTGGTGTCGAGACCCGCATAAAGCGAAATCGCCAGCAACATCACGTTGGCGGCCAACGCCCATGCCGCGCCAATCTTGAACAGCGACTTTCGTTCGGCACTACCGCGGGCGTCGTCGGCCCGATGCATGGGATGAGCTGAGTACCCAAATTGGGAAAGCCATTGGGCCACCGTCGGCATCGAGACCTGGTCGGGACTCCATCGAATCTCAAGACGGCCTCGTGACAGGTTCAGACGCGACTCGACCACCCCATCCAGAGCCGTGGGCATGCGCTCGACCAACCAAACACAGGCAGCGCAATGAACCCCGTCAATGAAGAGGGCCGTTTCGCAGGTACCGTCGGGCAATACGCGAATGGAGTCTTGAAACGCCGAAGAATCAAAAGCCGCGTCGGTCTTGTTTGACGGCGCAGCCCGCTCGCCGTTTCCTAGATCGTAATACTTGGAAAGTCCGGCGTGATGAATGGCGTGATACACGGTGTCGCAACCCGAGCAGCAAAAGGCTGGCTCGGTTTCGGACGTGGTTGGAAGGCCACAATGAGCACATGCGACCTGACGCGCATTCACGGGAGGACCTCGACACGTTTCGAGGTCACGAAATCGCCGTCACCCAAACGCGCCGTGAAATTGAAGTCCCAGAACCCAGGATGGGTGATGGGAAACTCACCGGCATAAATGCCGGGGCCGGCAGGCGTCAGGTCGGCTTCACCCTTGGCCGCAATCTTTGCTGGCGAGTGAACCACAACATGAGGCAAAAGGCCGTCGACGGGGTCACCGGCACGGTCGCGAACGATAAAACGAACGGCAGAATCCGGTGCCACGGGGCCCACCAGAATTTCGACCGTCCATCCCATCTCTTTGACGCGTTTGAGCTCGGCCTGGCTCTCGTCCCAATTCACCGATTTTTCGTAATAGTCGTCGATCACCTGTGGTCCGCCGTCTGAAAGGGCAGCCGTCACCAGGATGATATTTGCGACCACGCTCAGACTGAGAATGGCGACCACCATGCCGGGCCAGAAATACTTTTCGGGGATGCGCATCATAATTAGGGTCCTATGAGGGTGAAGCCAGCGACCTGGTTATCGCCCTTATCGTTCGAAATGTTGAAACTTGCGTTGACACGTCCGTGATGAAATTCGTCTTTGGGCACGATCACAAAGGCCTCAACCCGCTCCGAATGACCATTTTTGACCACAAACGTGGCAGGCCCAATCATCTTGAGTTCAGAATGTTCCGGCTCTGACACGGCGACGCTGAACGTGGCGTCGGCTCCACTTCGGTTCTGCACTCGGAAGCGCAGGCGATTCATCACCTTTTCTTCGCCGAGCATCGTGAACGGAGCGCCCACGACACGACCGATATTCACATCAACCGGAGTGCGGTGTGCAAGGGCCCAAATGAATGAGGACGTCACCACAGTCAGGACCACGACATAGAGAATAGAACGCGGGCGCAATAATTTCGCCTGCTTATTTTCCAGTGCATTTTCAGAGGTGTAGCGGATCAAACCAACAGGTTTTCCAACCTGAATCATGATCGCATCACAGGCATCGATGCATTGGGTACAGGTGATGCACTCCATCTGGAGGCCGTCACGAATATCGATTCCGGTGGGACAGGTTCGCACGCATGCACCGCAATCGATGCA
>JBFFMO010000745.1:0-3032 GCA_041554035.1 Allomicrovenator sp.
GCAAGCATCCATCGCGTCACGACGTTGGTGAGGAGGAAATTATGAAAGATAAACGACGAATAATTTCAGGCGCCAATGCCATCGCTGTGGTGGTGATTTCCATCGTGGTCGCCATTCTCATTAATGTGATTGTTTCGGGCATTCCGATGCCCTTCGACCTCACGCAGAACCAGATTTACACGCTTTCTCAGGCCAGCCGTGACGTGGTCAAAAATCTGCCCGAAAATGTCGAGATTAAAGTCTTCATTTCGCCCGATCTTCCGGCACCTTTAAACGCGTTGCCTCAACAGATCTCTGACCTTCTTGCTGACTATCAAAGCGCCTCAGGTGGTCGACTGACTTACCAGATCATTCAACCTACGGCTGACGATAAAGACGCCGAAGCAGCAGCCTCGGGTCTTGGAATCCAGAAGGTCGGTCTGGGTTCGCAAACCGATGACGAAGTCAGCCTACGTGCCGTCTACAAGGGCGTGGCCTTTGTGATGGGCGACAAGACTGAGCGCATCGCGGATTTGCGCGCGAGCGGCAACCCGGAATTCGATAACTTCGAATATGAATTCACGAAAAAATTGATGAATTTGAGCAGTGTCGCGCCTCGCAAGCTCGCGTTTGCTTCTGGTTTTGGTGGGCCAGCGGCGGATCCGCGTTTTGCCGAAGCCGTGGCACCCGCTTTCGACCAGCTCTACGGTAATCTGGTCGAGCTTTCGACCGTGGACCTCGCCGCTCCCGACGCCAAAATCGCGGACGATATCGACGCGCTTATTTTGATGAATCTGGACCAACCCGTCGGTGAACGAGGCAAATTTGCCATCGACCAATTCTTGCGCCGCGGCGGCAGCGTGGGCTGGTATCAAAGCGCGTCGGGGCCCGACGTGAAAATGCTGCAGCAGCTCATGCAACAGATGGGGCCAAACACTCGACTGCCCGATATCCGCAAGCCCTTGAACCATGACCTGACCGACCTCTTTTCGACGTATGGGATTCGCCTGAACGCCGACCTTGTTTTGGATCGCAAAAACGCGTTGGCATTTGGCACGGTCATGACCCAACACGGGATGGCTCAGGTCTCACATCCCGCGACGTTCTTGATGTCGGATATCGACCGCTCGTTGCCATTCACGCGCGACATCTACTCCATTGCCATGCCAGGTCCCTCAAGCGTGGTCATCACTTTGGCTGCTCACGACAATGCCGACATCAAGGCGTTTGAAGTGATTCGCACCTCGGACAGCGCTGTGAGCCGCAAGTCGGCCCCTTTGTCGTTGGACTACCAAGACGTCGTCGACCCCACCGCCGATGAAGTCCCGGGCCCCTTTGTGATTGCCGCAGCGCTTCAAGGTGTGTTTCCAAGCTGGTACACGGATCATCCGCTTCCAGCGGGAACCCAGGAGTCTGAACTGGTCAAAGAGCCGGCCGAGGCGCGCTTATTGGTCGTGGGCAACGCGGAATTTTTCCAACCCAACCCAGAGGTCGGGTACAGCGAACAACTCACCGGCATGGGCTCACAATTTCTTATCAGCAGCATCGACTGGCTGGTGCAGGATACGGTGCTCACGAATATCCGCGGAAAATCGACGCCACGCTTGATTGGTGAGGTCTCGAAGGAGCAGCAGCATCAGATACAGCTGATCAATATTCTATTTGTCCCTGTCTTTTTTGGCACCATTGGTTGGACGGTGCTGGCGTTTCGTCGTCGTCGAAAAGACAAGATTTCGGTCTGAAGGAAGGTCCTGATGAAAAGAAGCACCATCATCGCGATCGTCGCGCTCGTGATCGTTCTCGTGGCGTATTTTGTGACTCGAAAGGAGGTCACAAGCACCGTTCAAGTGCCTTACGTCGTCAAAAAAGTCGATGACCTCGTTCGCGTGGAGCTTACGCGCCCTGCCCATGAATTGGTGATTTTCGAGAAATCAGATTCAGGTTGGTCCATGACCAAGCCGGTCAACGCCCCCATCGACCGGGCCGTAGAAAAAGAGTTGGAGGCCATTTTTGCCGGTGAAATTCGGACGGACGACCTGCGATTTTCAAAGGATAAAGTCGAGGCCTACGAGCTCACCGATGAATTAGGAACCAAGGTTTCATTATACTCGAAGGGAGCTTCAACGCCTTCGGTCGAGTTTACGATCGGCAAAGAAATGGACATCGACGGTCGTGTCCGCCGTTCTTTCATCAAGACAGATAAAGGCAAAGCCTATCGAGCCCAACGCTCCTTGGAGGTGCTGCGCCAACCTGTGGACGATTTGCGCTCCAAGACGATTTTGAACGGCGATAAAAACGAGGTCTCGAATATCAAAATCACGAGCGAAGACGGTGTCATCGAGCTGTCGAAAAAAGGTGAGGAGTGGCAGATGATTTCGCCCGAGCCCGGGATGCCGCTCGAAGACTCGATCGTGCAGGGGACTCTTTCGTTGATGTCGCGTCTACGTGCCACCGGATTTGCCGACGATAAAAAACCTTCGGAGATTGGACTCGATCCCCCACGGGCAACGGTCGTCGCTCGCATGGGCGATACTGACGTAAGCCTTGATGTCACGCATGTGGGCGCCGATTGGTATGTTCGCAAGAGTGGTGACCCCGTCATCTACACCGTTGGTTCTTCGACCGGGAATGGGTTGGTGCCTGATGTGGCCTCGCTGCGGGACCGGGTACCGATGCGATTGGCGGCAGACGCAATCCAGACGATTGAGTTTGAGGGCGCAGAAAACGTCATCGTGACCAGAAATGGTGAATCCTGGACGATGCTCAAGCCCTCTAAGAAGGAGATAAGCCCAAAGGTGTTTGGGCCCCTATTTCAGACTCTGAGTGAGCTAAGGATCGCCCGATATGCGGACATCAGCCCGTCAGATGCCGGGCTCGACAAGTCCCAAGAACGCATTATCCTGCGCTCCAAGGGCGTGAAAAATGAGCTCGTTCTGGGGGCTATGCTCCAAGGTACGACTGACCGTTATGCAAAGTGGACGGCTTTGCCACTGATTTTCATTATTCCAGGACCGGTCGCTGCCCGACTGATCCCGACCTCAAAAGACCTCGTA
>JBFFMO010000746.1:0-3023 GCA_041554035.1 Allomicrovenator sp.
GCTTGGTAGCTGATATTGAGCACGATCGATGTGTTGGGCGAAATCTCCGGCAGTCGATCTTCGCCGAGATCGAGGTCAAAGCCAGGGGTGACTTCTAGCGACGCAAGCTTGAGGACTTCGTTGCCCCGGTTGGTGACTTCGACCTGCATCACGGCGCTCTCGCCGACTTCGAGTTCCCCAAAATCCACACGCTCGGGGACGTCGATATCGGGTTCACGGACGTACTCAAAGGTCCCGAACGAGTCGGCCTTAAAGATATCGACGACCGGCTTGGACTCTGGGTCAGAGGGGCAGCCTGTCACGCTAAACGACGCGACAAACAACAAGATCAAAGTGGATTTGGCGAGTTGCCTCATGGTGTCCCTCAATATTCGTGACCGCGGTATCGTAACTTATTTATCAGGCGGGGTCGAAAATCACCTGATGTCATCCAATTCAGTACAAAGAAGCACATCACGTGCCACAAGCCATGTTTACGCATGCTGTGGACGCGCGGCCTGCCCCATCAGAAAACTATGACGGCGACCCGGCGATCCCTCAAAATTTCTGAGGCCGAAGTTGGAGTATGACGGCGCGACCTTGGAGTAAATTCACGCCAGATGCAGTGAGCGGTGCGCTGTGAGCGGCAGGTCAGAAACAAACGCTTCGCCGTGACCTAAATGCACTGGTGAGTGAATCTGCCTCTTCGCTTTTCGAGGAAAAGCCATGACACGGTTGAGAACCGAAGTTGTCCACTCGTAAAGTAGCGATCCTCGCCGGTTGCCTTCCAAATGACTCAAACGTCGTTGGGCACGATATTCCAGCCCCGACGCCAAAACCACGGAATATGACGCAGCGCGCCATCGGCTTGCATCCGTCGAATGGGTCGTTATAGTGCGACCTTCCAAGAATTGATGTGAAAGGCTCGTGCCTTAGATGAGGTTAGTGATGCGCAGATTTGGTGTTTTGGTGGTCCTTTTATCGAGCCTGTCGATCTCATGTACCGACGACGTGGCTCCCTCGTCGACGATCAATAATGGCAATAATGCCATCGACTTAAACAACACGACTAACACCAATAATGGGATGAACAACGATATCGATCTGGGAGCGGACACCGACCCAATGACGACCCCCTGCGAAACCAACGCTGAGTGCTCGGCCCCCGAAATCTGTGTGATCGATTTGGCGACCGGTGAAGGCACCTGCGGTCCAAATACCGGTGGCGAAACGGGCGACGCATGCACCACGGGAAGCGATTGTGCGTCGGGCATCTGCCTGAATGACCAATGCGCGAATCCCTGCGGCTCCGAAAGCGACTGCCCAGCTGGGTTTGAGTGCGCAACCAGCACGATTCCGCTGACAGGCGGCGGTTCAGTGGAACTCGACGTCTGTGTGCCAGAGGCTGCCCCTTGTTTATCCAATAATAATTGCAGCGCGACGGACGTTTGCGTCGTCGATCGAAGTGGCGCAGCCGTGGCATTGGAATGCGCAGCGCCCGTGGGCGGCGGAGCTCTTGGAACCGCATGTGCCAACGACAACGAATGCGCCAGCAACCTGTGCCTTTCGGGTACATGCACGCAGCCATGCGAACGCCCCACCGATTGCGCAGCCGACGGCTCATACCTTTGTGACGCAGCCGCTGTGACTCTGGGCGCCGGTGGCAGCGCAAACGTGAATATTTGTCAGGTTCGACCTGGCGATGTGTGTTTGTCAGACGCTCAATGTTCTGGCGGAGAGCGTTGTGTCGCGACTCGTTCGGCCACGGACATCGAATTCAATTGTGGAAACGCAAACGCTGGAGCCGAAACGGGCGCCGCATGTGCAGCAGACACGGATTGCGCGCAGAACCTGTGTGTCAACAGCGTGTGTGCTGGCCCATGTCAGGGAAATGGCGATTGCACGGCAGCCGCGGATTTCACGTGTGAACTAAGTGCCGTCGACCTTGGCAACAACGTCACGGACAACGCTCAGATTTGTGTCCCACCTGTGACCTGCGCACAAAACGATGACTGCAAAGCGACCGAGGTCTGCTATTTGCGCGCATCGGCAACGGGCGTTGACCTCTTTTGCCGCGCCAAGAATGTGGGCGGCGGCAACCTGGGCCAGGTGTGCTCGAACGCTCAGGAATGCGCGAATAACCACTGCTTGGACACACGCTTCCGCGATGTTTGTGCGGTGCCATGCGTCGACAGCACCGACTGCACCCGTTCGGGCTACGTGTGTCAGAACACCGACGTGCCCTACACCAATGGCACCGAGCCTGTGAAAATGTGCGTTCCCGGCGTTCCGAGCGCCTGCACCTCAAATAACAGCTGCGCGACTCAGACAACATGCGCTGTAATCCCAACCGCTGCGGCAGACGCGCTGGAAACCGTGTGTGTTCCGCAGACCGGTGGCGACTCCACCGGCGTTGCCTGCACCGTCGATTCGGATTGTGCGAGCCTGGTTTGCCTGGGCGGTTTTTGCGCAGCACCATGCGACGACAGCACACAGTGTGCGGCCAGCCAGCTTTGCCAAAACACGTCGCTGACCAAGGGAAGCGCGAGCGGATCGTTCAAGGTCTGCACCACGCTTCCAAACGTTCCATGCGCTGATTCGGGTGAATGCACCGATGGCGTACGAGTCTGCAGCGACCTGCAGCTTGCAAACGACATCTTCACGCCCCATTGCGAGTTCCCGAACACCGCGGCCGCAGGAATGCTGGGCGCTGCATGCACGGCTCCGAACCAATGTCGCGAAAATATCTGTTTGTCGCCGGCTGGAGCATGCTCGGTGGTCTGCAACACGGATAACGATTGCGCCGCAGGCATGGGTTGCACGACCTACTCGCTGAGTTCCAACAACGTGACCTCGACCATCGGGTTCTGCATCGATGTTTGTGCCGATAACGGTGATTGCGCCAACGGCAACGTGTGCAGCATCAACTCCGACTTCATCAACGACGACGTGGATCAGGTTTGTGAGAAACCAGTGGGAGCAAAGGACCTCGGCGACACCTGCGCGACTGGAAATGAGTGCCTGACCGGACTTTGCCTGCGAAC
>JBFFMO010000747.1:0-3022 GCA_041554035.1 Allomicrovenator sp.
GCTGAACTCAAGGTAAACGTATGTCTCGGTCGTGTTGACCTGCGGACGCTCGGGATTACGAAGGGAAATCGTGACGATCACGTCCTTGCCCTTTTTCTTGGATTCGATTCGGGTCACATTTCGATTGAAGAAACTCGTGTCGATGAACCGTGCAAAATTCCGCGCGGCAAGCTTCGTGTTCGTGAACGTCAACACCACGGCGCCGTCGGCGTTCGTGTCCATGCTGTAATTTGCCTCCCGCGCGGTCTGAACGAACACGCGTGTGGACTGCTCGCGGGCCTGGAATCCTATCCAAAGCAATTCATTGGCTCCGGTTTTCCCGAGTTTCGCGGCTTTCTCCAAATGCGAGACCGAGTCACGTGTGCCCGGGATCACCCCGCGGTACATCTGCTCAACAGGCATGTCTTTGGGAAGTGGCTTTGTCGCCATCTGCCCGCCGTACATGGTGGTCACACCACTCGTAAGCTCGGCGTTTTCGCCCGTCTCTTCACCAGGTTTCCCATCTGCAGTCGGCTGAGCGGCTTGCGTGGCCTGTGGAGGCGGAGTCACTGGCGCGCCAGGATAATTGGTTTGCTGCGGCTGCACGCCGTACTGGCGTTCAGCGTCAGCGCCAAAATTCCGGATGGTCTGCGAATATGCGCTTGAGGACCACAGGAGCAAGCATGCCGTGAGGGCCAACAATCGTTTCGTCATCATGAATTTCCTTGAGGGGAACTCAGTATAAGTAGCTGAGGATTTGTGACTGCCGTGAAGATAGCACTCAACACACACAAGCGGCAAGTTTTGACATGGCTCAACAGATTGACATCACATTCGGCGCATTGATAGCGTGCGCGCCTCAAGAAATACGTATTGATTAACACTCGGAGAGCCCCATGCCAGATATCTCAATCCACCGAACCCACGAGCTTTCGCTCGAGGACGCTCGGTCCAAAATCGACCTGATCGTCGAAGACATTCAATCCGAGTTCGGAAATTTGGTGTCCGACGTCAAGTGGAACTCAGACAAAACTGTTGCTGCTGTGTCAGGAAAAGCGTTCAACGGCACCTTTTCATTGGGAGAAGGCAAAGTGGGGATCGACCTCGATTTAAAGCTTTTTGTGAAACCGCTTAAAGGCAAAATTTCAGGAAAGATTGAAGAAAGAATGACCAAATATTTTGGCTGAGTTTTTTTGCACTTTGAATGTGAACCGAGGATACCCATGACACTCCGAACTCATATAGCAGTTCTCGCGCTGGCAGGAGCTCTTTGCGCTCCAGGCGCCGCTTCCGCCAAAATATCGAAGGCCCTCCGTGCCGAACTTGATGGTTACGTCGAACCGCTGAAGGGAGAAGGCGACCCCGTCGCCCGACAGGCCGTTTTTCTGGCTCGTGCCGTACTTGAAGGTCGAGCGAGCGCAAAAGACCTTGAGGCAGCGACGAAGGACGAGAACAAGCGAGTTCGACTCGCCGCGGGAATCGCTTGGTACATGACCGGTGACAAAAAGGCCGAAGCATTTCTTCGTGCGGAACTCACCAGCGATGCCAGCCTTTTGGACACGTTGCACGAGCTCGTCGCGGTTCTTCCGGACAAAAGCGAGGCCAAGTTGCTCGGCGAAGTCTGGAAAAGCGCCACGCCCGAGATCAAGATGACCTTGGCGAGGTACATGGCTGTCCAGAAGGGCCCAGTATACGATCTTCTGGGATCTGCGATTAACGGCAAAGACGACGCCGATCGTAAAATCGCGATTCAGGCCACTGTTTTTGCCAACAACAAAGAAGGATTCGCGCCGCTGCAAAAGCTGCTCAAATCCAAGAACCCCGCGCAACGATTGGAGGCCACTCTTGCCTTCATCCAGTTCTCGCGCAATGAACGCCTTGAATCGGACGCGCGAGCCATCCTTAGCGGCCTGCTGAACGACTCAGACCCCGTCGTCCAAGGCCGTGTTGTGGAGCGAATGATCGAACTTCGCGATCCCGCGGCAATCGATGGAGCGTTGAAGCTGATCAAGGGAGCAAAGGAGTCCACGGATCGGCAGACTTGGATGAGCTTGCTTCTGAATAGCGGCCAATACGTGCCGATTGAGGCCATCACTCCCTACCTCAAGGCCGAGGACGTGAACGAGAAACGCCTTGCGCATCAACTCGCCGCGGCGAGCAAAGATCCGAAATTCGTGGAGACGTTGGTCAAGATGGAACAGAGCACCACGTTCGAGGACCGCGTGCTCGCCATCGAATCACTCGGATTTACCGGCTCTGAAAAGGCTACAGCGATCCTTTCGCGTACGCTTTTTGAGGGACGGAAAGACGTTCGCCTTGCGACCGCAAAAAGCCTCGAGAAATTGGGGCGGGTCGACACTCTTCCTGCGCTGGAGCGCGCTTTGAAGGGTGAGCAGGACCAGACGATGAAACTCGCCGTGATCGATGCGATCGGGTCGCTCAAATCCCCTAAGGCTTTGCAGGCGCTTCGGTTCATGGTCACCAACTCCGATCTGAAGGTCAAGGAACATACCCTGCGGGCGATTCGTCGAATGGCGCTGCCTGAAGGCGCTCAAGCGCTTGACGTGCTCTTCCGAGACCGAAATACGGATATCCAATGGTTGGCTTTCCTGACTGCGATGGAACTCAAGCCTGACCTTGGCATGAAGAATATCAAGACCGCGCTGAGGAATCCCCCAGACACGTATATCGAGGATATTCGTGGCATCCGCGGAGACAACGCAAAGAAGCAGGTCTTTGAACACCTGTTGACCAAGACCACGGGCTCACCTCAATCCGATGCCATCAAGCACGCGTTGACTCAGGGTGGGTTTGACGAAATCCTTCGAAGCCTCGCACTGGATCCTACGGTGTCGGCTGGCGACCGCCGCACGATTCTGTTGAGCTTCGCTGCAACGGGTGGCGACGCCGAGTGGGCCGTGATTGAACGGGCTGTGCGCGGAAACGACAGCAAGCAGCTCTCACAGCTCGCTGCATGGTTACTGGTCCGCAATCCATCGGATAAGATGGAGCCAACCTTCCGCGGTAACCTGAGCCAGAAGGA
>JBFFMO010000748.1:0-3019 GCA_041554035.1 Allomicrovenator sp.
ATATTTCGCGGGATTCTTTGAGTTCTTGGGCCATGAATTCAGGAATCTCCTCGTCCGTCGAGACGTAGTAAAAATTCCCATGGCCGGCGGCCGACACGGCCTGAAGAAGGTCATCGTCGTAGTTTTCGCCGACTCCAAACACGCTGGTACGGATGCCTCGGCTGGCGGCCCGGGCGACGCTTTCGCAGATCACACCCACCCTGCATTCCCCACGATTGGCGTGGCCATCGGTGAGCAAGATCACCCGCGCAATCTCGCCGTTTGCGTCGAGCAGTTCGTCGCTGGCATAAACCCATCCAGCGAAAAGGTTTGTGGTTCCGCCTACCTCGGTGATCGAGAGCCTATGCCCGAGAATTTCTTTACCAATCTCGTCTGTTTTTCGCAGCGACATGATGGTTTGGGCATGTTCCGAAAATGTGCACAGTGCCGTGGAATCTTCCGGCCCGAGGAGGTCACATCCGTTTTGGATCGCGAGGCGAGATAGTGCGATTCGCTCACCATTCATCGAACCCGAGATATCTAGCGCGAACGCGATGCAGATAGGCGTTTGTTCGACACTTTTTGCAGCGCGTGGTGCGGTGATACGCAATACGATTGGACGCGTATTGGGCTGCTCAGCGGCAAGTGTGTGGCGATCACTAAGAATTCGAAGTGTCATGGGTCCCCTTTGGTTTGGTAATGTGTTTGCACTGATGACAGCTAGGACTATAGCGCCCGGCGCGGCACGCATCGTGCCGCGAAATCAAAACGGCGCAAAAATCGTTTCGTCCTGATTGGAGTCCTCAATGAAAAGAGCCATGAGCCTATTCGTCGCTATTTTAGTGGCGGCTGGATGCGGACGACTCATGTGAAAATAGACCTTCACATCGTGTCGAGCGGGATGATGGACCAATGAACCTCGGTCCAGCCGGTTCCGCTTTCGCAGCGCAAACCCATAAAACACTGCTTGCCCGCGTCGTTTTGGTCTGGGGTCCAGATATACGAGCCATCGTCGGCAATCGTTCCGCCACAGGTATCGCCCTGACTACGCGTAATCACGCCAACGTACCCTTGGGTGTCCGCGCAGGCGACAAGGTAATTGACTTCCTCGCCCGCAAAGACCTGAGGCGGCCCGGAATGAATCGTGGGTGGCCCCAACATGCACAAGAGCGATATTTTGGTATCCCTTGCGCCTTCCGTAAAAGTCGCTTGGAGGTCCACCCAACATTGCGAAGCTTCCAGACACTCCCACGTCAGCTCCGTGCCTTCGAGCGACACCGGAAAATTGCATTCTTGAGACATGCTCCAGGTCGCCTCGACGGTTGAAACGAGCCGGTAGCGGGACTGTTCGCCGATGAAACCGACGATCTGTGCGGGAGCGTTTAGAGCGGGCGGAGCTATGAAGGCGGGCTGCATCGGAGCCACTGGAATCGCAGGCTCCACGGAATCTTCGTCAGAGTTAGGAGCCGCAGACGATACGCCATTGGCGCCGTTATCTTCGACACAGCCAGCGACAGACGCAACGATACCCAGAATGATCAAAACCTTCATGCGTGCCCACATTTTTAGACAGTGCGGCGCAACGACCTGACATTGCGTCCGTAGATTTTAATACGGAGCAAAGACCGCTTTCGGTAAAAAAAACGGACGATAAAAGGCTCGGCAACCGAGATGGGCGGGATAATGAATTGATTTCACGGACATTTCACATGGCAATCACCCAGTAGACAGATTGTGAAATTATATTCGAGGCTCAGTGGAGATCTTATGCTGCCCGCAAATTTCTTTTTGAGCCCACTCGCCGCGATGGCTCGTCGCCCCATCCTGTTCATGGTCGTGACGTTCATCCCCTTTGTCTGGGCAGACGCGACACAAAATCCCCTTGTAGAAACTGTGTTTCGTTTCCTTGCGGTCACGGGTGTATTGATTGCGACAGAGCTGGTGATGACGCGCATTCGCTTTCCCAAGAAACGGATTCCCAGCATTGGCGACCGTCATCGGCGAGTCGTTGGCCGGCGAGTGCAGAGATTTGGCTCATACGGTCGAGTAGCGCTTGATGTGGGTAGGGCAACTGGTTGCAGACCCGACCCCCAAGTGCGAGACTCCGCACGAACCAATCCCCAGATAGAAGCCTTTGCCGAATCGATTGGTTTTGGAGCTACAAGATGTCATCACAACCATGCCCAGCGTTTAGCCTAGCGGCGACGGCTATATTCGTCTGCACGCTTTTACCATCCATCGGCAACGCTCGGTCTCCTGTGATTTATCGTGGTGATGCCGTGATGGAAGGTGCGGAAAAGCTGCCCATCGAATACCCGGATTGCCCTGAACACAGCCAAGTACGGCGGAAGGCGGAAATCCTTGGGTTGGCGCTGACACAGCCCACGCCAAAAAATGATATTTTTGTTCAGATATTTCGAGATTATCGGGGCGAAAGAACCGGCATAATGAACGTTCGTCTTCCCGACAAAGCTGCCGTGCAAACGGGCGACATCTATCTGATTTCCGGCCAACCTATGATGCTCGGGGGGATTCAGGCCAATGAATGCCAGGGCTGGACCGTATTTCGCGGAAATCCAGATGCGCCGCATGAAGACCACAGATCAGAAAAAATCATCAAATCCTATACCCCGCTGGTGTCGAAATGGCTGAAGGAAGGAGCCTGCCCGGACAAGGGAGTGACCTATCGGCTCTTCGTTAATGAATTGGGAAAAGTCACCTCAGACAAAGCCTGTTTGAGCTCGAAGATCCCAAAAGACTTTATGGCTGAACCCCCCATCGGTGGGCCGGCAGAATTGATCGTTCGTCTGGAAAGCGGAACCGATCCCGAGATGACCATCGGCCCTGGGAAGTTCTCGCGTTCTGGGTTCTGGCATGAGCTGACCAATCCCGAATTTTTTGAGAAGGGCTCACACGAGGAATCGTTTCTTCGACTCAAGCTTGGGCAGGAGTCTCCCACAAACAAGTCGGATGCCGTTCGGTTTTTGTGTGAGGGTTATGGCGTTGCGGAAGCCGAAGCGTTTTTCAAGAAACGCGTTCC
>JBFFMO010000749.1:0-3019 GCA_041554035.1 Allomicrovenator sp.
CGCATGACGGCGAATACGGACCAAGCTGACATCGATGGCGACACGACCGGCGATGCCTGTGACAACTGCCCATTCACCGCGAATTTTGACCAGGCCGACGCAGATAACGACGGCGCTGGCGACGCTTGTGACGCCGCGGACGGAGATGGCGACGGCGCTCAAGATGATCAAGACAACTGCCCGCTGATTGCGAACCCAACTCAAGCCGACCGAGACCTCGATCGCATCGGCGACGCTTGCGATAACTGCCCCTTCATTCCTAACGTCGATCAGGCCGATGCCGATGCCAACGGAACCGGCGATGCGTGCGATGGCACCGACACCGATGCTGACGGTTGGATCGACACGATCGACAACTGCCCCATGATCACCAATGGCGACCAACTTGATGCCGACGTCGATGGTGTCGGTGATGTCTGCGATAATTGCCCCACTGTTTCGAATGCACCTCAACTCGACACCGACATGAACGGTGTAGGAAACGTGTGCGAGGGCTTCAATTCCCCCGCTCCGTCTGGCCGCTTGGACTTCTGGGCAAAATGTGCCGACGGAACGTATTCTGCTTCGAATTGCAATACGACGTGCAATGACGGCCTGGACAACAATGGTAACGGACTGATCGACCAGCAAGATCCCGGCTGCCTCAGCCCTTGTGACACCAGCGAAGCCGAAGGCATCAGCGGCAATAACCCGACCTGTATTTCTGGCGACAACTCGTGTTTCGACACCAATCCACGTTGCCGCACGGAATGCCTCTTCGACGGAAACTCTGGAACCGGCAACGACGAGGCAGAGTGCTCACCTCCACCCGGTTGTGATTGTTACGGATGCTGTGGCGCAAGCTCATGCACCAATAACGTCTGTGTCGGAAAATCTTGCACGGTGTCTGCAGACTGCGGCGCCAACGCCAACTGCGTGGATTCGAACGCCGACAACGTTAAGGACACCTGTGCGCCAAAATGCACCAATAATAACGATTGTCCCACCGGTTCGTCGTGCTCGGTCGATTCCGACGGCGTCGGCGGTAACGACACGTGCGGACTGCTGAGCTGCATGGGCGATTACGATTGCGGCACCTTCCTTTTGGACGGCAGTGCCTGCAAGAAAAACCTCGACTGCATCAACACCGGCTGCGGTGTTTGTGTGAACCTCACCTCACGCGCCTGTGACGTTGAAGCAGACTGTTTCATCGCCGGCGCTGACCGAGGTGGAGACTGTGTCGGCGACCCCAATCCTGGCGACGGCACAAGCGCTGGATCATGTCAGTGTGGCGTCGACTTCTGCTCCTCATGCGCGGAAGAGTGCGACGGAGTTGATAACAACTGCGATGGCCAAGTGGACGAAGTCTGCACCCCGGCCTGCATTCCGCTGGTTGAAATCTGCGACGGGGTCGACAACGACTGCGACATGTTGGTCGACGAAGGTTGCGGAAACTGCACTCTGGAGATCTGTGACGGCATCGATAACGACTGCGACATGTTGATCGACGAAGGTTGCCCAACTTGTGTCGCCCGACCCGAAATCTGTGACGGTCTCGACAACGATTGTGACATGATGATCGACGAAGGATGTCCCGTTTGCACCCCTGGCCCCGAGCTTTGCAACCTCGTCGACGACGATTGCGACGGCATCGTCGACGAAGATTGTGCGATGTGTGTTCCGATGGCCGAAACCTGTGACGGGGTCGATAACGACTGCGACGGAACGATCGACGAAGGCTGCGCGATGTGCGTACCCAAAGCCGAAGCGTGTGACGGAGTCGACAACGACTGCGACGGCATCATCGACGAAGGCTGCCCGGATTGCAGCCGAGACGGGTTGGCCTGTCAGACCAACGGAGATTGCTGTCTGGGTTACTGCAACCCCACATCCTTAATCTGTGGAGACCGTCCCAACATGTGCAAAACCCAGCTGCAGTCCTGCACCACGGGAAGCGATTGTTGCGCAGGTCTGATCTGCGGCGCCGGCCTTTGCCTGGTGCAATAATCTGATGGTTGCGAGGCCCTCTTTGCCCTACACTCGGCGCGAATTGAGGGCCTCGACACCGACCATCCATGACTGACATCGACCAACTTTTCGACGCAACCCGCCACGCCACACTTCGTGGTGCGGACTCCATCTCTTTTGAATGGTGGTTTCGTACGGCCCGCCTTGCGTTTGATGCACAGGATTGGCCCACCGCGCTCGATCGCGTCGCTCGCCTCGGTGACCTTGTCCAGCACGACGATGCGGGTCGAACGGCCATTCTTGGTCTGGCCTTGACCGCTTGCATCCATGGCAACGTCCCGGGTCGGGTAGAAACGGCGCTGGCGCAATGGAATAGCGCTCCGGAATCAAACCTCGACCTTCTGAAAAGTGTCGTCGAGCTGGCTTCCCAACAAGAGTGCCGGGCCTCTGAAATCACGCTCGATTTGGTGTCGAAACGACTGCCGCGATGGTCCCCTATTTGGGCCGCTCAAGGCGAGCGATACGACCGACTTGGAAAATGGTCTCAGAGCTTTCCGGCATGGCAAAAGGCTGAACCCGGTCTGGGTAGCGTTGCGACGATGCGCGCCGGCGTCGCAGCCATGCACGCAGGCGACTCAAAATCCGGACGGGATCTGCTTCGACAGGCCACACCGGACGCTCAAAACTTCGCGTGGATTACGACCGGCTGGGTGGCTTCCCATCGTTTTTTTGACCGCCTCAGAGCCTACGATGCCCTTGATGATGTGATGGCAGCCGAATTGCGTGCAGAGCCTGGCGCGGGTCGACCTCCCCTCTCCGTTCTTCAGGACACGCTGCGAACCGTTCTGCAGCTGATCCCGCCCGTCCTTTCCAACGACGAGTACGAACGCCTTGCTGAGCTTGTGAGGAAGGCATTTGACCCGCTCGAAGCAGCTGCAGCAATGAAGCGCCTTGATGCGCGGGTTCAGGCCAACGAAGCTCAACCTGAGGGAGACGAGGCCAAAGCTGCCGATGTGATTTTGGCGCGACTTGAAGGCCGCCTCGAAGACACGGCCTCAGAAACAAATGCCGA
>JBFFMO010000750.1:0-3018 GCA_041554035.1 Allomicrovenator sp.
AAGCAGACAAATGAGACACCTAATTATTCCCATCGCCATTTTCGCTCAGCTCATCGCCTGCTCTGGCGATGACAACAAATCCAATAACCAAGTCACGTCCGATTGCGGTGCCGGGGAAGCCGTCACTGCGGATGGCCAGCTCGCCTGCGTCTACACGAATGAGTTAATTGAAGAAGGCTTCACCTGCCCAAGCCTCGTTCCAACCGGATTTCTTTTGAGTGGTGGCGGTATCGCTTGTGTGGCGGGCGAAGTGATGCCAACCCCGCTCAAAGGCGAACTTGAAAAACTGGGGTTCACTCCGATCGAGCCCACGTGTTTTGACGCGGCCCCTGCGTCGACGTGTTTTTACAACACGACGGTCTCGACAGCATTTGACCTCACGGGCGCGGAGACCATCACCTACACAGCCGCTGGCGGATTCGGGTTCTGCATCGACACCGGAAATGTGCTCGACTTCACCCTGAATCTCACCACGCTAGAAGCGGTGATCGGTGTGGGCATTGTGGGGGACGCAGCCGTCGATACCTGCATTACGCAGCTTCAAGGCGATTGCATCATCCGCCAAGAACACCAAATCACGCTAACAACCGCACAGGTTGATGCGCTCAAAGGCCTGCTCATCGAGGTGCCCGCGCCGATGTGCGTCGAGGACTCAGGCAGGGTCTGCGACTTTTGCCTCATCGAGACTTTGGCGGTGGATTCGCAATCGGTCGACACCGGTTGTTGCGGTGAAACAGTCGCTGGCTTTGGTGCGAGCATGACAGCCGTTGTCGAGTTCATCCAGACGTTGGTCCCGGCGACCGCGTCCGCATTCGCAAATCCGACCGAATTTGCCGTTCTTACCTACACCACGGGACCGGGACTTGGTTATTGCGTCGAAGCAGACATGGTTTTGAATGCCACGATCACACGTTCGACGGTCGATGATAGCTTGTCGATCGAAGGAACCACGGCAGTCATCGGCGATGTCGCAACCGACACCTGCGTGCTGGACACCATCGATGGCAATTGTTACGTCGCCACCGCGTTTGGCCCCATGAATCTGGGCGCCGCGGAACAGGCCGCCATCGAGACCGCGTTGAGTGCCGTTCCCGCCCCGATGTGCATGGTTGACCAGGGCCTTGCCTGTGACCCTTGCCTCGTCACCAGCATCGATCTTGACGGAACCACCGTCGATAATGGTTGTTGCGGGACGACCGCCCCTGGTTACGACGCAGCCTACAGTGCCGTGGTCGCGAGCATCGAAGCCAGCCACTAAAACATTGGCTCAATGAACCTCGGCCCGACGGGAGATTTCCGTCGGGCTTTGGCGTTAATCCAAGCACGAGAATCCGATGACCGATACCGAAGGCCGCGACCGAGAAGATGGCGATGATTTTGTGAACCGCCGCATCATGTTCTCGATGTTGCGACCGCCCGCGATGATGGCCGCCCGCTTGGGTTTCCCGCTGAAGGACCTGACTAATTTCATGCGACTCTCTTATTTTCGGGAGCTGCGCGAATCAGGTTCAACTTTGGCCGAAGCTGCTGAGCTTATCGAAGTCAGCACACGCACCATGAAACGGCTAAATCGCGAATTGCGCTCGGACTTTTTCCTTCCGGAAATCGAACACACGCTCGCTCGGCGAATCGAGTTCATGATTTGGGCTGAATCCAAAAGTCTTGCGCGCATTATTCAACTGCTTCCAAGCGTGCCGCGGGCAGACATCGAACACGCTTTGGAACACCTGCTGGCCGAACAACGAATTATTCAGGAACCAGATGGGCGCGCACTTCGCTATCGCGCGACACATCTTGTTTCGCGTCTGGTCGACGAGGGGTTTTCGAAAAGAATCGGCGCATTAAATAGTCTGATGCAAAACGTCGCTGAAACAGTGCTGGCGCGCTTCATCGCCCCAAAGGACGTGTCGTTCGCACGTACGCTAAATTTCAGAATTTTGAAGGATGACAGCGACGAACTCAAAGCAGCTTATGACATCCTGCTGAAGCGAATGCTTGAGCTTGAAGGTCGAGTGCAAAACCAGACCGACTCGATTCCGATTCGCATGTCGATGTTATGGACCGAGGTCGACGAGGCTGAAAATTCCTGAAAGGTCGAGTGGAACGCTGGAAGAACGTCCGCAAAACCAGTACTTATCGGACTCAATTTTTGAGTTGGATTCCGATGACACTCCGATACCTCGCCATTTTTTTCGCTGCGATCGCTCTAAGCGCTTGCTCCGACGACGCCTCAAACTCGCAGACCAATAATGGGAGCGGAATCGACCAGGGGCAAGACGATACGGGCACGTCCGACGACACAGGCGGGTCAGATATTGGCCTTGCGGACGCGGGCAACGACGACCTTGGCAGCCCCGACGCCAGCGACGACGCGGGCGATGACGCCGGAGACATGGGCACCGAAGACCGAGTCTGCGGAAACGGCATCGTCGAGACCGGTGAGCTTTGCGACGCGAACCAAATCGGCGGCGAAACCTGTGTGTCGCAGGGGTTTGCGGGCGGCGAGTTGGGCTGCGCCACCAATTGCCAGGCCTTTGACACGAGCTCCTGCACGGCCGCCACAACCTGCGGCGACGGCATCCTCAACGGAACCGAAACCTGCGACGGCACCGACGTCGGCGGAAACACCTGCGAACTCCTTGGCCGCACGGCCGGAACACTGCGATGTGCGACGAACTGTGGAGCGTTTGACCTTACATCTTGCGGTCCTGCGGACACTTGCGACGGCGTGGCGATCGATGGCAACGAAGTATGCGACGGTGCACTGATCGGCGCGGCCACCTGCGAATCGTTGGGATTTGGCCCAGGCACTCTGGTCTGCGGCACCGATTGTCAGGCCTACGACACCTCGGCATGCTCTCCAGCCCCTCGCTGCGGCGACAATACTATCAACGGCACCGAGACCTGTGACGGCGCGCTTTTGTCCGGCCAAACATGTGAAACCCAAGGTTTTGGTGCGGGAACCTTAGCCTGCGCCACAGATTGCCGAAGCTACGACACGACCTTGTGTCCACCCGC
>JBFFMO010000751.1:0-3014 GCA_041554035.1 Allomicrovenator sp.
TTACAACGAACCGCGGTGAAGCGTGGCGATTTCGTGTTGAAGAAGTGCTTTCGATTCCCGGTCATCGTGCCCCATTGATGCGTGCAGCTGTGTTGGGCGTCCAGGTGAATTGGGCGGAATGGACCCACGTGTGTCGCAGTGCAGGAATCCCGATCGCCGACGATCTCGTGTCTCTCATGGCGCGGCGCACATTGGTGACGTGGACCGAAGATGGGTTCTCGTTTATCCATGGGGTTATTTGCGAAGTGATTTTGGAAGGGGCCGATATCGTCGAGCTGAGCGCCGAGGCAGCCTCGATATTGAGCGGTCTGCAGAAACTTCGTCCGCTGCCTGAGCGTTGGGGGCGGATCGGCGAATTGTACATGGCCGCCCACCGCCACCACGACGCCATCGAGCCGCTTCGACTCGGAGCTCAGGACGCCGACCGCCGAGCCCACTTTTTTGAACGACGTCGGCTTTCCCGGCTCCGATTGGAGTGCGCGAAGAGTGAAGCGATCCCGTATCAGATGGCGATCGCGAGCGTGGAATATCGCCTGGCGCGTCGTGGGACCTATGAAGACGATGACGTGTGGTTCTGGGAGGAAATCGAGGCCGCCAGGCTTCATGGTTGGAATGATGTGTTGGGCGCTGCTTTGGTCGCCACATCCATAGCGGCTCGAAAGAATTACCGCTTCGACGAGGCGGTTGAATGGGCGTCGGAGGCCATGCAGGCCTTCGAGAAAATTCCCGATCCAGTAGGTTATGCAAAGGCGCTACGCCTGCGTGCCGATACGCATGCCTACGCGGATCGTTTTGAAGAATCCCATCGCGATTACCTCGAAGCACAGTCCCGCTATGAAGATTTGGGCCACGACGAAGGCATCGCGTGGTGTGATTACGGACTGGGATATGTCGCTCAACAATGGGGAGACCAAGACAAGGCCTTGATGCACTTGCAGCGGGCCGCCGACTGGTATCGATCCCATGGTTATTTTGCCAATGCCGCGGCCATCGACAATTCGATTGGGGACTCGATGTTTCAGTTGGGTCGCTGCGAGGAGGCGATTTTTTTCGCCGAGGCGTCGATCCAGCAATGCCTGCGCGAGGGGCGCCACCTTCCTGAAGGTCACGCCAATTTGGCCTTGGCGCATCTCGGGCTTGGCGACGTCGAACGTTTCAAGTCCGAAGTGGTGATCATGGCCCGAAACTCGAACCGCCAACCTCACTTTTTGGCGATCTATGCCAGCATGGCCGCGCTGGAACGAGACTGGGTGAAGTGGGACGAACTTCTTGAGGAGATTTCCCAGACCCCGACTTATCGAGGTGTCGATCTGGCTCAAGCTTTGGACGCAATGAGTCATTGTGCGGAGTTGGTGGGTGCGCCGACCAGATCGCAAGACGCCAGAGCGCTCGCAGATGCGCAGTGGGCAAGGGTCGGACGAGCTCGTGTCGTCGAATTTCCGCGCGATTGATCCCCCAAAAACGACGAGATTTTGGTGGTTGAATGTGGTTCGCGAATCAGACCCATATGTGGTAGCGTTCGCGCCCTGTTAGACCGACAGAAGAAGGAAGAATAGCATGTCTGAGGAAGAACTCACCGGCACTGAAAAGGCCGAAGCCGCGACCATCATGGCGTCGCCCGTCGTTGCCAACGCTGGCACCTACAACGCCGACTCTATTCAGATGCTGGAAGGCTTGGAAGCCGTCCGCAAACGACCAGGCATGTATATCGGTGATACCGATGACGCCTCGGGTCTGCACCATATGGTCTACGAAGTCGTCGACAACGCTGTGGATGAGGCTCTCGCAGGTCACGCCAATCAAGTGTTGGTCACGATCAATGCCGACGAGTCCTGCACGGTCGAAGATAATGGTCGAGGCATTCCTGTGGACACCCACAAGAAAGCCGGGAAGTCGGCAGCAGAAGTCATCATGACGGTGCTCCACGCTGGCGGTAAATTTGACCAAAACTCGTACAAAGTTTCGGGTGGTCTGCACGGTGTGGGCATCTCGGTTGTGAACTTCTTGTCCGAATGGGTCGAGCTTGAAATCAAGCGCGACGGTCAAGTTTGGACCCAGCGCTACGAGCGCGGCGTCGCAGTTGAGCCACTCAGGGCAGTGGGCAAAGCCAAGACGACGGGAACAAAAATCACGTTTCGTCCCGACCCTGAAATCTTCACTCAGACGATTTTTTCGTTCGACACCCTCTCACAGCGATTGCGCGAATTGTCGTACTTGAATGCCGGCGTCAGCATCATCATCAAGGATGAGCGCGACGGCAGCAGCCATAACTTCAACTTTGAAGGCGGCTTGAATTCGTTTGTGTTGGCGCTGAATAAGAACAAGGTGCCGCTGCACGAAACGCCGATGCATATCATCCGCGAGGATACGAGCACCGGGTTCACGCTTGAACTGAGCATGCAGTGGAACGATTCGTATAACGAAAATATCTTCTGTTACACGAATAATATCCGTAACCGCGACGGCGGCTCACATCTTTCGGGGCTCAAGGGTTCGTTGACGCGTACGGTCAATGCCTACGGCATCGCGAAGGGCCTGCTCAAAGAAGCGGTCAGCGGCGAGGATATTCGCGAAGGTCTTACCGCGGTTCTGAGCGTGAAAATGCCAGACCCGAAATTCTCGAGTCAGACCAAAGACAAGCTGGTTTCGAATGAAGTCAAAGGCTTTGTCGAGGTGATGGTCAACGAGATGCTTGGGTATTTCCTTGAGGAAAACCCAGCGGTTGCCAAGATCGTTGTAGAAAAAGCAATGGCTTCGTCGCGTGCACGTGAGGCGGCTCGAAAGGCCCGTGAAATCGCGCGTAAATCGTCGCTTTCTCTTTCAAGCCTTCCGGGCAAACTTTCGGACTGTCAGTCACGAAATGCTGCGGAATGCGAACTCTATATTGTCGAGGGCGATTCCGCCGGCGGCTCGGCCAAACAAGGCCGAGAGAGGAAGTTTCAAGCTATCCTGCCGCTCCGCGGAAAGATCCTGAATGTCGAGCGTGCGCGCTTTGACCGCATGCTCGCCTCGAA
>JBFFMO010000752.1:0-3012 GCA_041554035.1 Allomicrovenator sp.
AGCTTGCTCAAATCGAGCAGGAATTGGAGGCCGCATCATGATGAACTTTGATCGTGAGCGATTTCGCGGCCAAAAGGTCGGCGTTGTGTTGGGCGGAGATTCAAGCGAACGCGAAATCAGCCTTCGCACCGGGACAGCCTTCTTTGAGGCGCTCAAGCGACTCGATTACGACGTCACGGCGTACGACGTGCCCACGGATCTGGCGAAGCTTGAAAAAGACGCACCCGCAGCCGTGATTCTTGGCTTGCACGGTGGCAACGGCGAAAACGGCGTCTTTCAGGGCTGGCTCAGCATCGCAGGAATTCCCTACACGGGGAGCGGCGTGATGGCCTCGGCGATTGCGATGGATAAGATGCGCACCAAGTCGATTCTTCGTGACCATCATGTGCCCGTGGCGGCCGGGATTTGGATTGCCTACGATCGCATTCATATCGAAGAAGTCGGGGCGTATCTGGATGCCGTTCCTTTGCCCAATGTGGTCAAGCTGAACAACGCTGGGAGCAGCGTCGGGGTCTACCTCTGCGAAGACCACGACTCTTTTGTCGCCGCCATTCAAGCATGTCACGCACTCGCCAAGTCCGACCCCTCATCAGGCATCTTGATCGAGGAGAAGATCCTGGGGCCTGAGTACTCGGTTGGCATCTTTGACGGCGAGTATATGGGCGCGATTCGAATTCAGCCCGAAGCGAAGTTTTACGACTTCACGGCCAAGTACAACTCGAACACAACAAAATACGTTGATGTCGAAGACACCGATCTCATCGCACGACTCTCAACCATCGGCGCCGAAACGTATCGTGCCGTCGGCTGTCAGGGCGTGGCCCGCGTTGACGTGATGGGAGAGCCCGACGCCTTGCGTGTGCTCGAAATCAACACAATTCCTGGAATGACCGCGACAAGCCTCATTCCAAAAATGGCGGTCCGATTGGGCTTCGATTTCGATTCGTTCACAGAAATCCTGCTCTCCTCGGCACACCTCTAAGGTCAATTTTTCATGGCACGTAACCGCAGAAATAGGCGCAGGCGAAGCTTCAAAGAGCATGTCGAAGTGCTCGGACAGGGATTCCGTTATGTGGCAGCCCGTGCGGTCCCCATGGCTGGCTTGGTCGTGGCCGGACTTGGCATTCCTGCGGTGATTCTCGGGACCTATACCTTTGCGGTCTCAAGCGATTATTTTGCGCTCAAAAACGTCGAATTGGCAGGGCTTGAGCGGACCGAAAGGGATCCTTTCCTGAGCGCAGTTGGACTTCAGGCGGGCATGAACATCTTTGATGTGGATCCCGAAGCTGTCGAAACCAACGCGAAGGCTCAACCCTGGATTCGTGAGGCGAAGATCGAACGTCGCCTGCCTGATTTCATTTTGATCAGCGTCCAAGAACATCAACCTGCGGCGATGCTCGTTGACGCTGGATACCTGCTGGTGAGCACGGAAGGTGTACCGTTTAAGGCGCTCGACGCCGCGGACGACACTGACGCCATGTTCGCACTTCCGCTTTTGAGCGGCCTGACTCGTGAAGAACTGAAAACGGAGGAGGGAAAAGTACGATTTAGACAAGCAATGGACGCGCTTCAGGCCTATGAAAAGGCCGGACTCGCAAGGCTCTATCCATTGAGCGAGATTCACCTGGATAAGGTGATGGGCGTTTCCTTTGTCACCCGAGAAATGGGGGCGGAGGTTCGTTTGGGCATGGGAAGATGGGACGAGCGCATGACGCGCTTGAAATCTGTACTTGACGCGATTCTCCAGGACGGAGAAGAGGTCGATTACATTTTGGTCGATGAAGAAGAGAACTTAAGCCGAGTAACCGTCGGCCGAAGAAAAGTAGCGGGCATGGATGCAACTACTTTGCCGACGGATAGATGAAAGCAACCACGGAAGGTGAGTACTATGGCTAAACAAAACGAAATTCTGGTTGGACTCGATATCGGGACCACCAAAATCGCATGCATTATCGGCGAATTGACCGAGCACGGCGTGGACATCATTGGCATCGGAAGCCATCCATCAACTGGATTGCGAAAGGGCGTGGTGATCAACATCGATGCGACGATCAACTCCATCAAGAAGGCGGTCGAAGAGGCCGAACTGATGGCGGGATGCGAGGTGAACACGGTTCACGCGGGCATCGCTGGTGGTCATATCAAGGGATTTAACTCGCACGGCATCGTCGCGGTGAAGGACAAAGAAGTCCGACCCGCTGACCTGGCTCGTGTCGTGGACGCCGCACGTGCTGTAGCGATCCCGATGGATCGGGAAGTCATTCACGTGATCCCTCAGGAATATATCATCGACGAGCAGGACGGGATTCGCGAACCGCTTGGGATGGCGGGTGTACGCCTTGAAGCCAAAGTCCATATCGTGACGGGTTCGGTCACCAGCGCCCAGAATATCGTGAAATGCGCCAACGCATGCGGCCTCAACGTGGCCGACATTGTGCTCGAACAGCTCGCAAGCTCTGAATCCGTGTTGAGTGAGGACGAAAAAGAACTCGGTGTGGCGGTGGTCGATGTCGGTGGTGGAACCACGGATATCGCGATCTTCAGTGGCGGTTCGTTGGTTCATACCGCCGTGCTTTCGGTCGGTGGGAATCACCTGACCAACGACATCGCAGTCGGCCTTCGTACGCCGATGGCGGAAGCCGAGCGCATCAAACAACGTTACGGTTGCGCGATGACCAGCCGGGTCGCTCCCGACGAGACGATCGAAGTCCCAAGCGTTGGTGGCCGTCCTCCACGCGTTTTGAGCCGTCAGATTCTCAGCGAAATCATCGAACCACGTTGCGAAGAGATCTTTGCGTTCGTCAGTCGTGAGATCAAGAATAGCGGTTACGAAGACCTCATCGCCAGCGGCGTTGTGATCACCGGAGGGACCACGATTCTTGAGCATATGCCGGAGCTTGCCGAGGAAGTCCTTGGCAAGGCAGCCGACGAGCGCACACGCCAGCGTGAGGAGCGCCGCCGTACTTCGCCGACGCCGCAGGGCAGCCTGCCAAGGCCGAAGGATGGGCCGGC
>JBFFMO010000753.1:0-3008 GCA_041554035.1 Allomicrovenator sp.
ATGCCGCGGACAGCGAGAGATCTCGGGTCTTTGCCACCTGCGCCAGGGAGTGGGCCGTCATGCCGTCAACCAACTCTGCGGTCATCCCACGTTGCGCCGGTGTACCGTTTTCGCGAATAAACCTGTGCGAAGCCGACTTGTAGGCGCCAATATGAATGAATTGCGGAAAGACTCCCAGCTTCTTCAACGCGCGATTGGCGAAGATCTGCTCTGACCGTGGTTTGAACGTGTAAAGCCGTCCAGGAGGAGGCATCACGATCTCGTTTGCAGCCGCGGCCACGGGGTAGTCCTGCATCGTAAACATGTCGCCGAAGGCAACGACCCGCTTTCCAGCACCGCGTGCGTCGGCGATCCATTCCATAACCTCAGCTCGAATCGCGGGCCCGACAGAAAAACTGTTGAGCTCCAGAACCATCCCTTCAAGTTGGGGATCCTCAGCGAGCGCCTTGATATTCGAACGCATTTGCAGGAAAGTCGGCTTGTCATGAAACCATCGGCCAAGCCCGCCCACGCCGGCCATCGGCACGCCGCCACTGAGTGGGATTTTGACCCAGTGCTTCTTTTGCCCGAAGAGTCCTCCAATCGCATAAAACGGTAGGAGTAGGGCGAAAGCCACCAGATGGAAGATGTTACGAATCAGGACAAGAACAAGACGAATCATGAATACCCCTTTGCCGCCCGACTCTAGCCCTCAAGGCATCAAAAGAAAATGCCTTGCGCTCCTCATATGGTCGGCTGCATTCATCATGGGTGCCTCGGCGTGTGTTGAGACCGCTGAATGCGATGAGACGGTCTCGTGCGCCAGTGGCGAGGCCTGTTACGATTTCAAATGCCGCCCATTTTGCACCTACACCTCGGATTGTGAGCGCGGCCAGTGTTTGCCGTGCCAGGAAGAGTTGCCGGGTGGGGTCGTTCAACATTGTTTCACCGCGATGTCACGTGTGTGTGTGGTCGAATGATGGAAACGTTGAGTCGCTTTCTTTTTATTGGGATGGGTGGGGCGCTTGGCGCGATCCTCAGAGCGCAGACGGCGATCGCCGTGGCGCGTCTGATGCCACGGCATCTCTGGATGGGGACGATGGCCGCGAACGTCATTGGCTGCGTGGCTTTTGCGGTCCTCAAGGCGTGGATGGACAGCCATAATGTCGGGTCCGAACAGATGCGTTTGGTCGTCTTTACCGGAATCCTCGGGGCCTACACGACGTTTTCGACGTTCGAAAGCGACGCATGGACCATGTGGAGTGGTGGAGATCGTGGGTTGGCCATCGCCTACCTCGCCGGGAGCGTGATCATTGGGTTCGCCGCGTTCGGAGTGACCTCAATGTTCTTCAAGTCTGGCGCGACATGAGTCGAGTGATCGACATCGATCCTGCCAACGGCCTCGTTTTGCTTTCGTTTGCGTACGACGCGGATGTGGTTCAAGTCGTCCGTGGTCTGCCGGAACGCCAATTCGACGCCGCGACGCGGCAATGGTCGATACCGACGAAACATACGGTCGCCGTGCTTCAATCGTTAGAGCCACTGTCTTTTCATCATTCCCCGCGATTCAGAATCTGGTGGGCCGCCAACAGCGACCTCGCCGAGGTGGCGCCTGCCGAGCACATGACGATTTCGGCGCTCAATCGCGAGGTCCGACAACGGATTCGACAGGCATTCCCGACCGAAATCTGGGTGGTGGGGGAGTTGCAAGGCTTTGATCGCAACACCAAGAAGAACATCTGGTTTGAACTCGTCGAGCGTGATGGCGACGATGCGATCGCGCGGGCTGATGCGTTCATGTTCGAAGGTGACGCGCGTCGCGTCATGGAGCGCCTGAGCCAGGAGTCTCCAGATATCTCCTGGAGAGACGGGCTCATGGTTCGTGTTCGCGTGAAACCTGACTTTTTCGAGAGCGGTTGGCGCTTCCAACTTCAGGTGCGAGATGTTGACCCCACTTACACCTCGGGTGCCCTGAATGCGCAGCGCGACCGCGTGCTGCGTCAATTGGTCGAGGAAGGCATCGCCACCAAAAATCTCGACCGTCCGATGCCCATCTGTCCCTTACGTGTGGGCGTGATCACGTCCGCCGGAAGCGACGCCTATAATGACCTTATTCACGAATTGACGACCTCGGGTTTTTCGTTCGCGATCACCGTGGTCCCCGCGACCATGCAGGGCGCGCAAACCGAGTCGTCTGTCTTGTCCGCACTTCGGTGGTTTTATCGTCGAGCTTCCGAATTTGATGTGGTGATCATCACGCGAGGAGGCGGCTCTCGAAGCGATCTGGCCTGGTTTGATTCCCACGCGATCGCTCGCGCGCTCTGCATGACTCCCATCAAATTCGTAACGGGTGTCGGGCATCACCGGGACAAATGCGTTCTGGATTTCATCTCGACGTCGGTCAAGACCCCAACGGCTGCGGCGCAATGCGTCGTGGACGCAGTGCGGGTTTTTGAGGAGGAAGTCACAAGCCTTGGCAAAGCGAGCGCTCGCGCCGCCGAGTACGCGCTGCAACGGGCCGGCAGACGCATCGACACGTGGAGCCACAGACTCTCGACGTCCACGTCTCGTAGACTCCATCAAACGAGTGCCCGGATGGCGAATCTGGAACGTGACCTGTGGTCTGCGGCACGCATGGGGATTCGCGATGAAAGCGAGGCCCTTCGAGCGCGAACAGAGCGATTGAACGCGTCTGCCCGCTTGGCCCTGGGTCAGGCCGAAAACCAGGTGGAGACCGCGAGCATTCGCCTGAAATTGCTCGATCCCAAACAAGTCTTGAAGCGTGGCTACGTGATGGTTCGAAGCGAAGGCAATATTGTGTCGAGCGGGCGGGAGTTGGCGAAACATCGACATGCCGAGCTTGAGTTTTTTGATGCCAAGGTCGCTGTGGACATCACAAATGCCCCAGCGAAGCCGAGTGAAAAGGAGAAAACCAATGAGTGAATTAGATGCCCTTCCTTATCAAGACGCCGTCAAAGAACTGGAAACCATTCTGAAGAGAATCGAGGGCGAGGGCGTGGATCTTGACG
>JBFFMO010000754.1:0-3005 GCA_041554035.1 Allomicrovenator sp.
GGCTGAAAAAAAGACATGGCTGCAAAAACGACCAATACCACTTTGGTGATCGGCTCAAGCTTCTTGAGCTTCGCGGTGTCGCGCGTCAGCAAAATCATCACGATGACCAGCAACAACAGTCCGGAAAAGACGGCAAGAAAACCCACAAACGATGACGATGTGGTGGTGGCTAGGAGCCGCAGGCCTTCAGGGAACCCTTCGGCAGACGCCAACTCCCAATAAACGGGGCCATCGGGCCCAACCAGAGGAAGCTGATACCCCGTGGCGAGTGGGCTTCTGGTGAAGCCGAGCAGCGCCACTCCACCAAGAGTCGCAGCAATGATGGGCATAAGTCCCCGAGGCGAACGTAAAAACGCCGCTCCAAGCACCAGGGAAAGCCCTGCGAGGGTGGCGGCGAGCGCGGCAACCACGAGCAGCACAAAATGCCCGTCGACCAAGGACATATCTCCGCCCAAGAATACAAGCGGGCAAAGAATGACAGGCAATGCCCAGACAGCGCGTTGGCGTATCGCGGCGTTTGGAACGATCGGGAATGCCGCCATCGCTGCAAAACCGACCGAGAGCACAATCGCGCTCGCCGAACTCCACAAGCCCTGCTGCAGCGCCACAAACGCTCCAACAACCCCAAGCCAAGCGACGATTCCCGCCCCTTGAGAGAACTTCTCGAAACGCGAGACCACAAGCGTAAAAGCGAGTGAAACAAGAACCAAGAGCAATGCGTATGTCGGTGTCATGCGGCCTCCTCAAGGCTATGAGCCTCGTTGAGACTCCATGCGCCCTCGCCGTCTTTGGTCTTGCCAAAAACACGGTCGCGTTTGGCCAAGAAAAGCCCCAATCCCAGCAAAAACACGATGCCGGCGGCTCCAAAAAGCTCGGTGGGCTCGCCACGAGACACCCCGATGATGGCCACGGGTGCGGACTCCAAGGTGTCGAGCTGGAGGCCGTTGGGTGTCTCGAAGGTCTTGATTGGGGTGGCTCGCTGGAAGAGCCAGAATCGTCCGGTCGTTTCGGATTCCACTTCGACCGCGGGCCCCAAAATATTGAGGTAGTCGCGGATCACTTGCGTGACTTTGTATTCGGGCCCATCGATCGTGACCTTAAACGTGTCTCCAAGCGATGCCGTTGCTGTAATCGTGTTGGCATCTCGGCTCGAGAACACGCCGCGAACAACGCGCGGGTCGTATTCGATGCCGACTAGCGCGTATCGCATGCCTTCGATGTCCACGGGTCGGCCAACTTCCAATGGTTGGACAACCCCTGCTTCACCGACCTTTGAGAGTTCAAGTTCCGCCACCCCCGCTTCAACATCGAGCGACCTGATTTTGAGGCGAGATGGCAGCATCACGCGCATGAAAGTCGTGCCCGATTCGGCGGGATAGGACTCGATCGTCCGGCCAATGGGCAACGAGACATTTGTCGCCGAAATGCTCGTTTGAGCAAACATCCACAGCAACGCGGCGCCGACAGCCCCCAATGCCATCAACGACACACCGATCGCGGGGATCCAAGTGCTTTTCCCAGACTTCGCGCCATCAGGCGGCACGTCCGAAGGCACTCCTTTTCCTAAATTCCAACGATTAAAGAGCAGCCCGAGACCGAGAATACCGGCCATCGCCAGCAAAGACGCAGCCGCTCGGGCCATGCCTTCGGCTTGATACCCGGTAGACCACCACGAGTAAGTGATCGAACTCGGCATCGCGTTCATCGGCCCGACGATCAGGATCAGCGAGGCCACCAAGAGCAGAAGCCCAATCGACGCGGGCTGAACGAGGAGCCTCCAGGCTCTGTCGATCAGAATCGAACTCGTATTTGATTTTGAGGTTTTCATGCTGGCCATCTGCGCGTGTGGTCTGGGTGCCCGCTTGGCAAGCGATCGACGCGGTGTTATGGAGTGGGAAACGCAGGAAACCCTGACCCCGCGCGGCTCAGCGGGACGTAGCACGAGGCCCGAAAGGTGTCAACTCAAGCTCTACCCCGCATTGTCGGCCTCACAGGTGGCATTGCGAGCGGAAAATCCACTGTTTCCAGTATGTTCCGCGACCTCGGTGTTCTCGTCATCGACGCCGATGTGGTCGCTCGCGACGTGGTTCGGCCGGGCAGCGATGCCCTTCGAGATATCGAAGAAGAATTCGGCCCGTCGGTGATCCTGCCGACCGGGGAACTCGACCGGGACGCCCTGGGCAAAATCATTTTCTCGGACCCCAGCGCGCGCGCCAAGCTCAATGGATTCACCCATCCAAGAATCGCGATGGAAATGATGCGAAGGGCGGCAGAAGCTGGCGCAGAAGGACACGCCTTCGTGATCTACGACGCTGCTCTTATCGTTGAAAATGGCCTTCACCACGCCCTGGGTGGCCTGATCGTCGTAGCAGCCTCGCCGGCCACCCAATTGGCGCGAATCCAGGCCCGTGACGGCCTCAGCGCCGAAGACGCCCAGAAACGCCTCGACGCGCAACTTCCCCTGTCGAAAAAGATCGAAGTCGCTGACTGGGTGATTCATAATGATGGGACACTGGACGAAACACGCTCACAAGTCCTAGATGTTTTTCATCAATTGAGGGACCAAACATGACTCGTCAACGCGATATCTTGATCACTGGGTTTCCGACCTTCGTCTCGCGAAGGCTGCTGCAGACCATCTTGGAGCGCGAACCCAAAGCGCGAGTTCGCCTTCTGGTGCGCCCCGATTACGTCGACGAAGCCGAGTCGCGTTTGGACGAGATGGAGGCTGACCGCACAAAAGTCCACGTCCTCAGCGGCGACGTTGTTGCGATGGATCTAGGGCTCTCGGGCACCGAAAATCTGGAATTGGTCGAAAACGTCACCGACATCTACCATATCGCCAGCATTTGGTTTCTGGGCGTGGATCGGCAGATGATTCGGGAGGTCAATGTCGATGGTGCCCGCAACGTGATCGATGCCGCCGCAGAAATGAAGAGACTTGAGCGTCTGAATCACTTCTCGACAGCGTTTGTTGCGGGCGACCGAACGGGCGTGATCATGGA
>JBFFMO010000755.1:0-2993 GCA_041554035.1 Allomicrovenator sp.
GGCGTCGCCGGGAACCTCAGTGTATCCGGGACATTATTTGCTGCGATCCCCGACGCCAAACGCTCGTCGTGGGAAAGCGTCTCCGTTGGGGGCGCGACCAAAGCCCACACGCTGATCAATGCCGGCCATTGGGTTCATCTCTTGGGCACCGTCGAGGCTGAGGTCGTTTTTGGCCACTTCGAAGACGTCGAGCATAGCGGATACGAAGCCTCCGAACTCTTTGAGTCCGATTATCTGAATTATACGACAGGATCCCTTGCGGCCCTTGATGCGGCCAAGATTTCCGAGGCGCTCGTTCAGGGCAAGCGTGTGGTCAAAGAAAGCCCCACCACCCGGCGCCGCGCGCTTTTTGCAGCCCTCGACGATCTCGATGAACGCTCTTCGATCACGCTCGAGGACGCCGGGATCTCCGAGATCCCCGAAGAAGTCTTCGCCGCGAAAAACCTCAAGAAACTTGTGCTCGATTTCAACGAGATCTACACGCTCCCCGCCAGAATCGGTGAGCTCAAGGCCTTGCGCGACCTGAGTCTGGACGACGCCCCCCTGAGGTCGCTGCCTGAGGAGATCGGGGAATTGAGCAACCTTGAGGTCTTGAGCCTGCGTTTTGTGAAGCTTCGCAGCCTCCCCAAGTCGTTTTCGAACTTGAAGTCATTGCGTGAGCTCTATTTGACCTTCAGCGCATTGACGGCGTTTCCCCCCGAGCTCTGGGAGCTTCCTCGTCTCGAGAAACTCAGCTTCTGGCACTGCCTGGACGACCCAGACAAGCTCGAAGCCTTTGTGACCGCGATGGCTCGTATTCCCTCGCTCAAGGTCCTGGCGTTCACTCAGGGCGATCTCAAGGCCATGCCAGCGAACATTTCTCTCCTTGATCACCTCGAAGAGCTCCAAATCGTGGATCAACGTCTAAGTGCGGACGCTTTAGATGCTTTGAGAGCGTCTTTGCCCCATGTCCGTCTCAAGACAAACGCCTGATCCAACGAAAATGCATTAAAGTTTCAATTCCATTGTTGACACGTTTGGACGCGTTGACTATCCCTAGCGGCCCGTTGAAAGACGGTCTTTGAAAAGTTGAAGCAGCGCATATGTGCTGGTGTAGCTCAATTGGCAGAGCAGCTGTTTTGTAAACAGCAGGTTGCGGGTTCGAGTCCCTTCACCAGCTTCCGGATACCAACCGGACGACTGTACTTATTGGTGGGGTACCCGAGCGGTCAAAGGGACCAGACTGTAAATCTGGCGGCACAGCCTTCGAAGGTTCGAATCCTTCCCCCACCACTGTTTCACCGTAAAAAGTGGAACATAGAGAGAACATAAGTGGGAGTAGCTCAGTTGGTAGAGCATCAGCCTTCCAAGCTGAGGGTCGCGAGTTCGAGTCTCGTCTCCCGCTCTGGTTCAGTTAGCCCCTTCATCGGGGCGAACTGCCCTCGTAGCTCAGTGGTAGAGCACTTCCATGGTAAGGAAGGGGTCCCCGGTTCAAGTCCGGGCGAGGGCTCTTGACATTTTTAGGTGTCAAATGTAAAGCGGCTCCGTCGAGTCGCTCGCTGTTTGACGACGTCATTTTTTTGAAAAGCACGATCTGGCCCGAAAGTAGGGCGTAGAAGGAGTAACCAATGGCTAAGGAAAAGTTTTCGCGTACAAAGCCGCATGTCAACATCGGCACTATCGGTCACGTCGACCATGGTAAAACTACTCTGACTGCGGCTATCACAAAGGTCCTGTCTGAGAAGTTCGGTGGAAAGAAGATGGACTTCGACATGATTGATAAAGCACCCGAAGAGCGGGAGCGCGGTATCACCATCTCGACAGCACACGTTGAGTACGAGACGAAAAATCGTCACTACGCTCACGTGGACTGCCCAGGACACGCTGACTACGTCAAGAACATGATCACCGGTGCTGCACAGATGGACGGAGCGATTCTCGTCGTTTCGGCTGCTGACGGCCCCATGCCACAGACACGTGAACACATTCTTCTTGCTCGTCAGGTCGGTGTTCCTGCTGTTGTTGTGTTCCTGAACAAGGCCGACGTCGTTGACGACGCCGAGCTCCTTGAACTCGTCGAACTCGAAGTTCGTGAATTGCTCTCAACCTACGACTTCCCGGGCGACGATATCCCCGTGATCACGGGTTCGGCACTTCAAGGCCTCGAAGGCGGAGAAGGTCCATACGGCGTTCCGTCCATCCTCGCACTCATGGAAGCTGTGGATACATACATCCCAATTCCTGAGCGAGAAATCGACAAACCATTCTTGATGCCTGTCGAAGACGTCTTCTCAATCTCGGGTCGTGGAACGGTTGTTACCGGTCGTATCGAGCGCGGAATTGTTAAGGTCGGCGACGAAATCGAAATCGTGGGTCTTAAGCCTAAATCGGAAAAGACGACCGTCACTGGCGTTGAAATGTTCCGTAAGCTTCTTGACCAAGGTCAGGCTGGTGACAATGTCGGTTGTCTTCTTCGCGGTGTGAAGAAGGAAGACATTGAACGCGGTCAGGTCCTCGCTAAGCCTGGTTCAGTGCTTCCGCACACCAAGTTCAAAGCAGAGATCTACGTGTTGTCGAAGGAAGAAGGCGGACGTCATACTCCGTTCTTCACCGGCTACCGCCCACAGTTCTACTTCCGTACAACGGACGTGACCGGTATTGTTTCGCTTCCTGAGGGAACGGAGATGGTTATGCCTGGTGACCGCGTGACGGTTTCCGGCGAACTCATCCACCCAATCGCGATGGAAAAAGAACTCCGTTTCGCGATTCGCGAAGGCGGCCGTACCGTCGGCGCCGGCGTGGTTGTCGAAATCATCGCCTAATTAACGAATTCCGGCCGCAAGGCCGGATGTTTGGGCTTAGTGCATGATCTCAAAGGAGAGAGGGAACGTGAGTTCCTTTTGTCCCTCTGAGGCACTGGGCATCCACAGGGGTGTAGCTCAGTTGGTAGAGCACTGGATTCCAAATCCAGCGGCCGTGGGTTCGAGTCCCCCCGCCCCTGCTACAGTCGAAGA
>JBFFMO010000756.1:0-2992 GCA_041554035.1 Allomicrovenator sp.
GTCCATCGACGACTTTGCGCCGAACCTCTCCTTCTTCTTCAGCAACGGTCTCGACGCCGAGTACAGCGTGATCGGAAGAGTCGCCCGGCGCATCTGGGCGATCGCCATGCGCGAGCGCTATGGCGCCTCCGAGCGCAGCCAGAAGCTCAAGTATCACATCCAGACCTCCGGCCGTTCGCTGCACGCGCGCGAGATGGCGTTCAACGACATCCGCACCACGCTGCAGGCTTTGCTGGCGTTCTACGACAACTGCAACAGCCTCCACACGAACGCCTACGACGAGGCGGTCACCACGCCCACCGAGGACAGCGTACGTCGCGCGATGGCGATTCAGCTGATCCTGACGCGTGAGTTCGGCATGATGAAAAACGAGAACCCTCAACAGGGCGCGTTCATCGTGGATGAGCTGACCGACTTGATGGAAGAGGCCGTCCTGACCGAGTTCGAGGCGATCTCTTCACGCGGTGGCGTGTTGGGGGCCATGGAGCGGCAATATCAGCGCTCTAAGATTCAGGACGAGTCGATTCTCTACGAAATGAAAAAACACTCCGGCGAGATTCCGATCGTGGGTGTGAACACGTACCTGCCTAAGGACGGTGCGGCGAATGTGCCGATCAAATTGGACCTGATTCGATCGTCGGAAGACGAAAAACAGACCCAGTTGAAGCATTTGGCCGAATTTCAGAGCACCCACAAAAACGAAGCGGCGGATGCGATGCAACGGCTGCGGCAGGTGGCTTTGGCCAACGGCAACGTTTTTGAGGAATTAATGAACGCCGTCAGGCATTGCAGCCTCGGCCAAATTACTCATCTATTATACGAGGTTGGCGGCCAATATCGACGTTCGATGTAGGCTCGTGCCATTATTTTTTGGGCTGAACCCAGCGCGGACGTGGGGTGTCTGGTTGGCCCATCATGATGTCGACCTCGCGTCCAATGATACGGATGCGCGTATTCGCGACGTTAGCTAGTGGACTTTCTGGGTAGGATTTGAGAAACGACTCATACCTGTCGAGGGCCGTTTGATAGTCCCCACGTCGATAGTGGACTTCGGCATCTTCGAAGAGTGCCGTTTCGGTTTTTCCGGGCGCCTCACACGCGATAAGCAGTACGGTCGCAAGAATCATCCAGCGTACAGCAGGCAGGTTATTAAGATGGAAGAAACGCATCACGATTTTCACTCTGGCTTCGTAGCGCTCGTTGGAGCACCGAATGCAGGGAAGTCGACTTTGATGAATCACGTGCTTGGGGTCAAGGTTGCGATTACGTCACCGAAACCACAAACGACACGAAATAGAATCCTTGGAGTTCGAACGTACACTAACAAAGGTCAACTTTGTTTCGTGGACACGCCAGGGCTCCACGAATCCTCGAAACGACTGAACAAGGCCATCATCAAGATGGCACTTGATGCGCTTCAGGAAGTTGATTTGATCGTCCATGTTGTGGACGTCGCTTCTTGGATCAGCGCTTCCTATGCTGGCAAAGAGCGACTTTGGGCTCAGGAAGAATTTGTCGCCGAA
The DNA here is from genome assembly GCA_041554035.1 of Allomicrovenator sp. GTDB lineage: Bacteria > Myxococcota_A > Bradymonadia > Bradymonadales > Bradymonadaceae > JBFFMO01. The sequence goes on from JBFFMO010000756.1 coordinate 1,524, forward strand.
AAACTCGCGAATGTGGAAGTCCCGGTGATTCTTGCGCTGAACAAGGTTGACCTTGTTGCCAATAAAGAAGATCTGCTTCCCGCATTGCAGAAGTTCTCGTCGCTTCGAGAATTTGCGCAGGTGATTCCGCTGAGTGCCCGTGACGGTGCGAACGTGGAATCGATTGTTGAAGTGCTGCTCGCAGCGCTTCCGGAACAGGAAGCTCTTTTTCCGGAAGATATGGTCACGGACCAGGCCGAAAAATTCATCGCGGCCGAATTCGTGCGTCAGGAGATCATGAAGGCGACTCAGAAGGAAATCCCTTATAGCGTCGCCGTCGAGATCGAACGTTTTGCTGATGGTGAGACCGGTACACTTGAAATTTCTGCGGTCGTTCATGTTGAACGCTCATCGCAGAAAGGAATCATTATCGGGCAACGAGGCGCGCGGATGAAGGTGATTGCCACCGCCGCACGTCTTGAGATGGAACGGTTTTTTGGCCGAAAGGTCTTTTTAGAAACATTTGTGCGAGTCGAGTCCAATTGGAGTGAAAATCCAAGGGCGCTAAATCGCTTCGGGTACGAATCATGAGGTCGATTGTAGCTATTGTAGGACGCCCCAATGTGGGCAAGAGCCGCCTGTTTAATCGTTTGACGGAATCGCAACGTGCGATCGTTCTCGATTTTGAGGGTGTGACGCGAGACCGCCAGTATGCAGATGCTGAGTGGTACGGCCGTCATTATACATTGATCGACACGGGCGGCTTTGTTCCCCAAACCGAGGAGCCTTTGCTTGCGTTGATGCGTGATCAGGCGACTTTGGCGATGGAAGAAGCCGATATCATCATCTTCATGATGGACTCACGCCAGGGAATCCTGGCGTCAGATATCCAGATCGCTGAGATGCTCCGGACGACCAAGAAACCTGTGTTCTACGCGGTCAATAAGGTCGACGCTTACCAGAAGAAGGAAGAGTCGCTCGCGGATTTCTACGAACTCGGCGTCGAGCTTTATCCGGTTTCTGCCGAACATGGTCATGGTCTGGACAACCTGATGGATGCCGTCGCGACGTGTATTCCACTTCAGGAAGAAGACCCGGCCGAGGAACCCTTTGCGCGAATTGCCGTCGTTGGGAAATCCAATGCCGGCAAATCCAGCACCGTGAATGTCTTGCTTGGTGAGAATCGCCTTCTGACCAGCGACATCCCGGGGACAACCCGTGACGCCGTGGATACGATGGTGCATCACGAGGACCGACAATATCTGCTGATCGACACTGCTGGCCTTCGACGCAAGTCATCGATCAGCGAAAAGCTGGAAGAATTCAGCGTCGTGCAGGCGATTCGCAGTATTGACCGCGCTGACGTCGCGCTTCTGGTGGTTGATGCCATCGAAGGCATCACGATGCAGGACAAGAAGATTGCCAGCGTTGTGGCGGGTCGCGGTCGCGCATGTGTTGTGTTGGTCAACAAGTGGGACCTGGTCGAGAAA
>JBFFMO010000757.1:0-2990 GCA_041554035.1 Allomicrovenator sp.
TGACGCCAGATATGGGCAACGACGAGGGCGGCGCATCGGATTCGGGTGAGACCACCACTTGTCTGAAGGTGGATATCACCGACGAGTTTAATGCCTACGCTGACGACGTGTCGGTCGAATATTTTGGGAAAATTTCTCAGAATATCGAAACCAAACCACGTGAACTTTCGCTTCTTTTCGAGCGCTACAACGACACGTTTTATGAGGGCAGCTTTGACCTGAGCGAAGGCCCCGACGCCAATTTTGGAACGTGTGCCCATTGTGTGTTTGTGCTCACCGACGACCCGGCACGCGCGTATTTTGCGGATCGGGGGACTTTGGTCAGCAATTCCGATCCCTATTCTCGTCGACTTGATGTTGAGGTGAGTGGCCTGCGATTGGTGGAAGTTTCGGTGAATCCAGAAACACGTGAATCGACGGTCATCGAAGACGGCGCGTGCATTGAGGTCAACGACTTTGCGGTCGCGGGGTCTTTTCCTCCACCGGAATGGACATGCCCGGCTTTGAATTATGGCAACGGTGTCGCCTGTGATTGCGAATGCGGCGCCTGGGATCCCGATTGCGGCGGCGGCCAATCGAATTGCCTGCCGGGTGACCCAGCATGTTCGGGCATCGTCGAGACCTTGCCGACCGTGGGGTGTGAAGAAACAGAGATTTGCACGGTAGACCCGGTGCGCCGTGTCACTGCGTGTTCGGCCACCGGTGATTGGCAGGCAAAAACCGGTTGTGAGGCTGGAGCCTGCGTCTTTGATTTCGGTGTGGGCGACGGCGACCTTTGTATCGCCGATCCGATGCGGGTCGTCGGAGACACGTTGTTTGGAGCGACTTGCCCGCAAAACGGCTTGCAGGTGCTTTGCAATGTCGTGGACGGATTTGCCCTTGGATATTGCAGTCCAAATAATATCTGTTCGCCGGTTTGTTCCGATAATAGCGAGTGCACAGTCGCCGGCGAAACCTGCCGCCTATTCACGTTCGATGGTGCCCTTGGTTATTGTGGTCCTGAACCGACGGATGGCTAGGCGGTGAGCGGTGAGCAGCTGGCCAGTGAGCTGTGATGGTGCGCCAGGCTCTAGCCTGGCTGCGATTCGGTCGGGTCGGATGCACCATTCTTTGACGGACGTCATCGAAACTGCGCCACCTTCACCTTGGAGACCCCATGCCTCAGGCCATTTGGAACAACACCGTTATTGCAGAGACCGACACTTTCGAGACGGTTGAAGGCAATGTGTATTTCCCCATCGAAAGCATCGATTGCCTTTATTTTGAGCTAAGCGATTATCACACCACCTGTAGTTGGAAGGGCGTGGCGAGCTACTACCACGTATTGGTGGAAGGCAAACGCAACGAGAACGCCGCGTGGTTCTATCCCGACCCGAAGCCTGCCGCATCGAATATCAAAGGCGCTGTCGCGTTCTGGCGAGGCGTGACGGTCGAATAGGTCATGACTTAATCACAGCCAGGCTTGAGCCTGGCGGACCAGTCACGGCTCACAGCCAGCCGCTCACCGCCTACTGCACCCCGGTCAGGTTGCCGTCGATTCCGCCGATTTTCAGGCCGATGGATTTTGCATCCAGTGAGCCGTTGCCGTCGCTGTCGATGTCGTTTGGCGCCAGAGTCCCCAGCAGGCTGATAAGCTGTGCGGGAGGCAGGGGCAGGGCGGCTGGGTCCAGCGCGTTGATTGCGGCGTTCAGGTCGGTCTCGGTCACAGCACCGGCCAGGATTCCAGTGAAGCCTGTGACGTTTGAGCCTGAAATTGTCACGGTCTGTTCCACGCGCGCTTTGTAGAGTGTCACATTCAAGACGTTCGCGGCATCGAGCGGAATGGCGATGGGGACGGTCGTGGTCGGGCCACCACCAGCCACAAAATTGCCGGTTCGGGTCGCCGGCAACGCCACGACAGGAGCGCAACTGAGTGGGTCCAGCGATGAGCGGTCCGACACGTAATTGCACGTGGTCGTCTGCAGATCGCACGTGGCATTCGCAGGGTCGATCGCGCCGGTGAGCAAGGCGAGCGTGAATTGGCCCGGCTGAAACCCGATATATTCGAAGAGAAGGACCAGGCTTCCGCCCACAAGGGCGTCGGTCAAGGGTTGGTTCACAAAGGTCCCAAGCGCCGAAAGCGCGTTGTCACGGTCTCCATCGCCGTCGATGTCCAGCGCTTCACCCACGCCCGTGCCGTTGCCCAGCGCCAGAGCATTGATCTTGGCCGCATCCGTAAAGGTTGGTGTGCACAGGCATTGAGTGGTGTCGGCCACGCAGACGCCGGCCATGCACGAATCGCCGGTGCTGCAGGCAAGCCCGTCATCGCAGGTGCCGGTGTTGATGGCGGCGCTGAAACATCCCTGATTGATATTGCAGGTGTCGGTGGTGCACGAGTTTCCGTCGTCGCAGGAACGCGGCGTGCCGCCACAGGTTCCCGCGTTGCAGGTGTCGTTTTCAGTGCAGGCATTGCTGTCGTTGCATGACGCCGTGTTCAACGAATACGAACAATCGGCCGTGGTTGGGTCGCAGACGTCGGTGGTGCAGGGGTCGCCGTCATCACAAATGCTGACTTGACCGCTACAACACGGATTATTGGTGGGCAGATGCTGACAGCCGGCCACGGCGTGGCAGATGTCGATCGTGCAGGCGTTGCCGTCATCGCAGGTTTCGGGTCCGCCAGAATTGCATACGCCGTCGGCGCAGATATCGCCGGTGGTGCATGGGTCTAAATCGTCGCATTCGGCGGTATTATTGGTGTTGGCACAACCCAAGGCTGGGTCGCAGGTGTCGTCAGTGCAGCCGTTGCCATCTTCGCAGGACACGACCGCGCCGACACACTCGCCGGCCTGACAGGTGTCGGCCTCGGTGCACAGGCTTTCGTCGTCACACGTCGTTCCGTCACCAAGCGCGGTGTTTACGCAGCCGGTTGCAGCATCGCAAGAGTCAGCTGTGCACGAGTTTCCATCCGAGCAATCGACAGTGTCGCCGGTACACACGCCGGCCTGGCA
>JBFFMO010000758.1:0-2989 GCA_041554035.1 Allomicrovenator sp.
GACGTGCCGTATAACCCCCCCGCGCCCCCATAGCCCAACCGGTAGAGGCAGCGGACTTAAAATCCGTCCAGTGTGGGTTCGAATCCCACTGGGGGCATTCCTCAAAAAAGTCATGGTGAACGTTGCAGGAGCCTGAAATGTCCGGCAAGTCCCGTCCGCTCCTTATTGCGTTCATTACGGTCACGCTCGATCTCTTGGGTTTTGGGATCATCATCCCGATTCAACCCTTTTACGCCGAGACCTTTGGCGCGTCGCCGATGATGGTGACGTGGCTTGGGGCGTCTTATTCGTTGATGCAGTTCATTTTTGTGCCGTTTTGGGGCCGCTTGTCGGACCGGATTGGACGCCGACCCGTGATCCTGACGAGCGTGGCGCTGGGCGTCATCGGATACATCCTCTTTGGATTCGCGAACTCCTTGGCGCTCTTATTTGCAGCGCGGATGTTGTCTGGGTTTGGCAACGCCAATATCGCAACAGCTCAGGCGATCATCGCAGACACGACCACCGGTGCCGACCGCACGAAGGGCATGGGCCTGATTGGCGCGGCGTTTGGGCTCGGGTTCATTTTCGGGCCCGCCTTGGGTGGTTTTTTGGGACAGTTTGGGCTGGCGGCCCCCGCGTTTGGCGCCGCCACATTGGGCATCATCAATTTTGTCTTCGCGTTTACGATGTTGCCTGAAACTCGCCCCGAAACCGGCGCTGCCAACGTGCGTGTGGCGCCGTGGTCGGTCTTGCCGGACCTGGTAAAACTCCCCAACTTCTTCCGCATTGTTTTGATCCTCGGCGTGATGACGACTGGTTTTGCGTTGATGGAACAGGCTCTCGGTTTGTACATCGAACGCATCTGGGTGCCGGGAGCCTTGACCCTGGACGGCGAGGCGCAGGCCGAGGCGTTGCGCCACGCGGCGGCGCTGACGGCCTATTTCCTTGTGGTGGTCGGTGTCACGGCAACGATCGTTCAAGGTGGATTGATCGGACGTCTGAGTCGTCGCTTTGGCGAACGCAAGCTCGCCTGGCTTGGCCTTTTGCTGATCGGCGTTTCATCGGCTTTGATTCCGGTTGTGGGTGGCATCGGCGAGTATGCGGCGATGTTCCCGCTCGCGATCTTGATGGCCACCGGGACAAGCCTCACGACGCCTTCGCTCAACTCGTTGCTCTCGCAAGCGGTGCACGCTGACGAGCAGGGGGGAGCGCTTGGCATTGGGCAGTCTGCGAGCGCGCTAGGCCGGGTGGTGGGCCCTGCGTTGTCTGGTATCCTCTTTGAGGTCACGATCACGGCTCCGTTTTATGCGAGCGCGATTCTCCTGAGTGTAGCTTTGCTGATTTCTCTGGGAATTCGGGTCTCCGACCCACGAAAAACCGACGCTGCCGCGACTCTTCATTGAACCCAGAATGCCCATGCGGCACGATGGAAACTCCCCAACACGTTGTGCGCCCATGAAGTTTCAATTCGCGCTGGTCTCTGTATTTTGCGTTCTGACTCCCGTTGCGGCGATTGCGTGGACGCCGGTCGCCGAAGGCGGACCGCGGGTTTCAGGCATTCAGCAGAAGATGGTCGTTTTCCATCAAGACGGTAAGGAGACGCTGTTTTGGAGTCCGACGGTAGACGTCGACAAGGACGGCAAAGCCACGATTGTTTTTGCCTTACCTACGCCACCCACCAAAGTCGCGCGTCTGGGGAAAGACTCGATTGAAGACCTAGAAAAGGTGGTTCAGCTGTCTTGGTTGGATTCGGCCAAAAAACGTGGGGATGAGAGTGCGGCCGAGGATGGCGGCGAATCGATTCCGTCCGGGACGCTCGAGATTCACACACTCACCACACAGGGTGTGGAAGCAGAATCGAGTCTTTCTGAGCTGCTCACGGAGTTGTCGCTGCCCGGAATCGGCGCCAAAGATCTGAAGTATCACGTTCAAAAGAACTGGACTTTTGCGGCCGTGAGTTGGGATGCCAAAGCCGGAAGACAGACGCTCGCGCCGCTGCGATTTGACTTCGAGTCTGCCGCGCCCGTGTTGCCGCTGATGTCCTTGAGGGACCTCGATGGCAGCGTTCAGGCGATCTTCTTCAGTGCGGGGGAAATGTCAGAGGTTGCCGAAAAGAACCTCGCAAAATCCGGATTCACGTTTGCGGTCGATCGAAGAAAAATCGGTCCGAACCCCAAGAAGAGCATGTGGATCTTGGGTCAGTCGTCTTTCTACATGCGAAATTTGCCGATCGTTCCAAAAACGCTTCTGGCGGAGCAAATCTCGGCGCAGCGTGTATTCGCACGTGTTGCGGTCTTGGGAGGCCTTTCGAAGGCGTCAAAGCGTTGGAAAGGTGAACCGTTTGCAGGGGATCCGGGCGTTTCTTTGGAATCGCCCACGGTTGAGGCCATCATGCCGAGCGATCAGGAAGTTCAAGAAACGGATATGGGATTTGCACCGTCGGAAGATGAATCGACGGAGGTTCCGCCTGAGGTCGCCGAGATGCTCAGCGATGCGGCGGACGTGGACTGGACGCTGGTTTGCGGAGCCATCGGCCTGGTCTTCTTTCTAGGGGCCGTCACTTTTGTGCAGGTTCGCCGTCGATTTTGACTTCCACGTTTGACGGGGGCTGCTGGTTCTTGGCACGCGTCGCTTCAATCTTGGCGATGACGCGTTGATGACGAACCACTTCTTTTGCACGCATCTCGAAAACCCGTTTCGCCAAAGTCTCATTTTTCGTTTCGGCGGCAATCGCCTCCAAACGGTCGAGTTTTGCGATGCGCATGAAGTGCTTCTTGCGCTCTCTCCCTCGTTTTGAAATCAGCGCGAAGGAGGGCATCCGTTTGGCAGCGTTGGGGCCCGCCCCAATCGTGTGTCCACCGCGCAACATGCCCATTTTTGGGCGCATCGGCTTGGCGGAAACATCAGCAGAGTCGTTGTTGGTGCTCGTCTCGGAGGTCTCGGAGGCCTCTGGATCTTTCTTCTTGTCGTAGCCAAGCTGTTTCAACATTTTCGCGCGCTTCACCTC
>JBFFMO010000759.1:0-2984 GCA_041554035.1 Allomicrovenator sp.
GCCCATAGATCTCGCGCATTAAATCGCGACGTTCGGCGGGGCGAGCCTCGAAATAACGGGCGAATTTCCCCTGAGGCAAAACGACTGACATCGCAAAGGTTTTGGCCTGAAGCCCAATCAATTTCACGACCGCTTCGTTTACGGCACGCACGCCTGAAGCGATATTTTTTGCATCCGGTGAGATCGAATCGAGTTGAGCCTCAGTCGTTTTTGTCCGGTACATTTTGCGCGCGACCTGAAAAACCTCGCCGCGTAACGCAAATTCAAAAACGACCGTGGCTTTATCAGCCCCCAACGAAATCAATTCACTCAGATTCTGCGAAAGACGAGGCACCTCGCCAAAAAGCGCCCATTGCATCGCGTCCAAAATACTGGTTTTCCCAGCACCTGTGGGCCCCGCGATCGCAAATAATTCGATATCAGAAAAATCAATATCCTGCTGTTCTTTAAAGGCCGTAAACCCTTCAATCACCAACCGTGTAGGCCTCATCGTCCAACCACTTCGTCGTAAAGTCTTTCGAACTCTTCGATCATCTCTTGAGGATATTTATGATTCCGAGAAGTCACCCAGGCCTTATACATTTCTGTATGCGTCAGCCCCTGAGTTCTTGATTCGATTTCTGCAACCTGCGGCAGTTTTGCATGCACGACGACGGCACCGGGTAAGACGTTGCGTACCCGACGAGCCACATCGGGATCGGTGGCCTCAAGTTCCACAGTGACCCGAAGCCACGCGTCTTGAAAATCGGGCGCCGCATCGATGATCTCTTGAAGCGTGCCCTGCATCTCCTTGAGTTCTTTTGTCCCTTCGTAGGGAATCAGCTTGGGTTTCGGCCCCGCACCACCGGGTCTGGCATCAAAAACATTAAAGGTTTTCTTTTCGCCCACTTCGCCAAAATCGAGCTGCATTGGCGAACCCGCATAAAATGCCGGGCACGGCGCATCGAGTGATTGGGGTTTATGGATATGACCGAGCGCCACGTAATGAACGTCGTGTGGCAGGGCATGAACGCTTGCAGCCCATTGCTCACCGACATGCACCGTTCGCTCTGACTGGGCCAAGACCGCGCCCTCAAGGTGCGTGTGCGCCATCAGGATATTCACGGCATCCGGGCGAAACGACGTTCGCAAAGCCTTGACCATATTTTCGAAGGCAGACGCGTAACCGACATAGCTCTTGGTTTCGTCGGCCACAAATTGTGAGGCCCGCATGAACATTGCGGGTGAAGCGAACGGAATGCAGGCGATCACAGCTGTTTCACTGCCATCACGTGATGTGACCTCGACGACTCCGCCATCGTCCGCGCCCCGTGGCGTGGGGACAATCGTGACGTTCGCAAGTTCAACCAAGACCTTCCAAGCCTCCATCCGTGAGGCCGAATCATGATTTCCTGCGATGACAACGGTCTTGGCCCCAGCACGGTCAATCTCGCGAAAGATCTCGGCGACCAGGCGCTCCGCCCGCCCCGAGGGCGACCGTGAGTCAAAAACATCGCCTGACATCAAAACCACGTCGACTTCGTGTTCCTTGACGTAACGCACCACGGTTTCAAGCGCGGCTCGCAATTCATCCAAACGGTCTACGCGTTTCCAGATTCGGCCCGCGTGCCAGTCACTCGTGTGAAGAAATCTCATACTCAATCACCCTGTCGGCCAAATACACCAAACTCCCCAGCTTTTGCCGGTCCCGAATCGTCGACTTCGGCCTTTCTTGTCGCCCAGCACGGGAATGGAAAAAGAACCAAGAGCGGGGTCGGAATCTCGGGTTGGGAAACAATCATCGTTCCCGGCCGAATCATCGTCGCCCGTACCCTTGCTGAGCCTGTCAGAAAGCCATATTCCTGCCTTCCAGCCTCAGCGGGGTCCAATCGTCCAACAACGCGCAAAGCGGCATTGGCAACGACACGGCGTTCTACCTCGCTTGCCGTCTGTTGAGCACCCAATAATGAGACGCCCATCGAACGACCACGCTCGGCAATGTCCAAAATCGTTTCACTGATAGGACTTGAACCGGTTCTAGGCGCGTATTTATTGAGCTCGTCCAACACCACAAAAACCAGGTTCTGAGACCCTGCGTGTTCTTTGTGTTCCATCATGCGTTTCAAAACAACGCCCACGACAAACATCTGTGCCGTTGCATGCAGGCTATGAATGTCCACCACCGTGACTTGTGCTCCGCGCCAATCCACGGCGCGCCCCTTCGCCGCATCATCTCCGCGGACCAGCCGCCCCATACGCGTGCTGGCGGCTCGCAGGCGCCTCAAAAACGCGTCCACTGTCCCCGACGCGATTCGACCGCCCCGTTCGGCTAGAATCTTGTCGATGCTGGACTCCAACTCATCGACCAATTCGTCAAACGACGTGATCTTTTTATTTTCCAGGAAAATATGGGCTGCTGTTTTGTCGCCTTCAGCAGCACATTCCGCCAAACGACGTTCAATAATCTGCACCACAAAGGACAATTGAGCGCGCTCATCCTCTTGAGTGAAACAAAACCGTAAAAGATGGTCGCGCGCAAACTCGCGGACCGTCCATGCAAACGCATCGACGCCCTCCATCCGGCTGCCTGTATCGGGAACAAAGGTGGCATCGGTTTTTGGAGGCGCCAGAAACTGCACGCTCTTAAAAGGACCGACCGGCAGGCCTAACGTGGCGTATTGAGCCCGAGCCTTTTCGTTCATCTTTCGATTGGGCTTATCAAGCCAAAGCAGATCCTCACCTTTCACATTAAAAATAATCGCGTGCGAATTTGTGGCTATTGTCCCTAAAACCTCGGAGTGAAAAAGCGAATACAAAAGAAAAGTCGCAAACGATGTTTTGGTGGCCACACCAGAAACACCGCTGATCGAAGCATGTGCGCCCCGCGAACCGTCAACGAACTCCAGGTTCGCAAAAACGGGTTCATTATTCCGGGTTAATCCGATCGGCAGTTTTTCTTCCATCTGGTCGAAAAAAAGCGCGGTCTGATAATCCAATCCACGCAC
>JBFFMO010000760.1:0-2978 GCA_041554035.1 Allomicrovenator sp.
CAACACGCGCTCATACAGGCTCAATTCATTGACGGAGGGCACCAGGACGCTCAAGCGCTTGCGAAAGCCATTGCGCAACGTGGAACCGAGCCAAGTCTGGACGGGCTGATTGAATTCTCGACAAGCGATGGCCAGCTTGAAGATCTGAGGACGGGAAATAAATGGCCGATCCCCGAGGACCGGGGTCAGAATCTTCAGCACCTACTCACCAACGTCGTCACGCTCCGGCTTCAATAGCCGTCGCTGCGCCGAGCGAGCGTGCCCTTCAAGGCCCTCGTGACGCGCAAGCGCCATGGCGTCCGCGACCACGTGCTGAGCGGCTTCCAGGTGGTCCACGCGCATCCATGTTCGGATACGCAAGAAGGTCGCGACAGAAAGACCACCGGTGTACCGAGCCGTACCTCCGGTCGGGAGCACGTGATTTGGGCCGATGCCATAATCGCCCAACACTTCCGCTGCGTGGGCCCCGATAAATAATCCGCCATAATGCCGAAGTTGACGCGACACTTTTCCGGCGTCCTGGACCATCACTTCAAGATGCTCTGGCGCAATCCGATTGCAGACTTCAATCCCATGAAGAATCGTCTGTACCGCGACCGCGTAGCCATTTTTCAGGGCTTCTTTTGCCGTTCCCTTTGTGGGTAATTCTTCAAGCTGTGCTGTTAATTCCAAGTTCACCGCGTCGATCAAACATGGAGACGTGGTGACCAGAATCGGAACGGCATCGGTGTCATGTTCGGCTTGAGCCAATAGATCCGCCGCGATCGTGGTTGCGTCTGCACCATCGTCGGCAAAAACCACCAATTCACTGGGGCCAGCCAACATATCGATCGCAACCCGGCCACTCACAAGTTGTTTAGCGGCAGTCACCCAGCGATTGCCCGGCCCAACGATCACATCGCATGCAGGGACAGACTCGGTTCCATAGGCCATAGCAGCAATGGCCTGAGCCCCACCGGCTGCCAGAAACAAATCTGCGCCCGCCACGTGGGCTGCGGCCAAAGTCATTGCTGTGGGTTTGGGGGACGCCACGACCACTTTGACCACCCCTGCTGCCTTGGCTGTCACGACCGTCATCAAAACAGAAGACGGCAATGGAAATCGTCCGCCAGGGGCGTAACACCCCGCGACATCCATCGGCGAAATATCATGCCCCGCATGCCCGCCCGGAATTTCGATTTGCATGGGCGACATCGAACGTCGCTGAGCCGTCGCAAAACGACGAATCCTCTCTGCCGTGCGTTCAAGCAACGCTTGGTCTTCCCCCGGCAATTCATCGAAAGCCCCTTTGCAGGCCTCGGCAGAAATGATCAAATCATCGCCGACTTTCAGATCGCCAAAGCTCTCAGAAAAACGATGAAGGGCGAGATCGCCTTCGGCACGAACGGCCGAAATGATCTTTGCCGCGCCTGCCAGAGTGTCGGCGTCCACGGGATCACGATTCGACGACGGGACTTCTTCGATACCGATGATTTTCAACATGGGGGTCCTTATTTTTCAACCAGTGCTGTCCGGCATTTAAGCCGATAGGCGCGCACTTTCGACACCATCGAAATGCTTATGAATATGGTCTAGGGCTTCTTCAGGCGTCTGAGACCGAAGCACTGCTTTGCGAAAAACCTGTGCATCATCGGTCGGCTCAAAAAAGTATTTGGTCACCATTTTTAGACGATTTAATGCGAGCCTTTCTGAGCCCACCGTGTCCAAAATCATCTGGTGATAACGCAGCAACACGCGCTTACGCTCCTGCGCATCGATCACGGGCTGTTCGCCGCCTTCCATCCATCGCTTGAGCTTCAAGAGCAACCAGGGATCTCGCACAGCCCCGCGGCCGACCATCACGCCCGCACATCCCGTATCCACAAACATTTGGTGGGCGGTTTCGACGTCGATGATGTCGCCATTGGCGACCACAGGAATCGACAGACGCTCCACGGCATCCTTGATGACCGACACGTCGCGCTCGCCAGCATAAAGGTCCATCTTGGTACGCCAGTGGAATGTGACCGCATCGACGCCCTCCTCTTGAAACTGATACGCCAACGTCGCACCATTTCTGGAGTTGGCATCGTAACCAGATCTCATTTTTACAGTCAGCGGAACGGTCACGACTCTACGAACCGCCTGCACGATGGCCAGCGCCACCTCGGGCTCACGCATGAGTCCAGATCCACCGGAATTAGCGCACACTTTTTTGGCGGGGCAGCCCATGTTGATATCAACGATGGTCGCGCCGAGGTCCTGAACAATCTGAGCCGCCTCGGCCATGACCTCTGGGTCTCGGCCGTAGATCTGAATCGCGATGGGGTCTTCGTCGGGATCGAAAGTGCAGGAGTTCAGCACTTTGCCCGCATTCCCCACGATCGCCTTCGAGGGCAAGAACACGGTGTAGGTCAGCCCGGCCCCGCCGATCTCGCGAATCAAACGCCGAAACACGACGTCGGTCACACCTTCCATGGGCGCAAGCGAAGCGGCCGGCGAAATTTCGAATTCGCGGACGCGGTAGCTCGTGGAAGCGGGCGGTTTGGGTAGCATAGACGTCATCACGGTTCTCCGGCGGCGAAGATTAGCCGAAACTCACGACGAGCGCCACGCATTCCCTGCGGGATCACAACGCAAGTCGGTGGGGCCGAAAATCGTTCCGGATATCTGCACCGCGGCGTGGACGATGCAGCCCGTCCAATATTTCGACAAAAAAAACGGTGGCCATCAGGACCACCGTCAAAAAGGAGCCCAAAGACGACTCAGGGCTGGTTGTCGAGCTTCACATTGAACGGACGGTACGTTTCGTCACGAATCAACGCGGTATTCCCGATCTGACCCACGGCGTTGCTGCCCCAGCACTGGACGTTGGCGTCTTCGATGAGGGCACACGAGAAGTTGTCGCCCGCAGTGACCAATTGGGCGCGAACCACCTTGTCGTCCAGGTCGGAATAAACCGGCACTGGAATAGTCCAATCATTATTGGTTCCGTCGCC
>JBFFMO010000761.1:0-2976 GCA_041554035.1 Allomicrovenator sp.
CTTAAGGTTTGCGCACGGGGCTTCGCGTTCGCCGTGCGTCAATGCCAACGAAATCTGCGTGATGACGGGCTCGATTTCATCGAGTCCAAAAACCTCGCCCTTCGAACGGCGCAGGCCCAGAACCTTACGAAGGCTCAAGCCTTCGAGATATTGCATCGAAACCCATGGATGGCCTTTGTGCACGCCCGAATCGTGAACCCGAACCAGGTTGGCCTGAGAATGCCCGCGAGCCTGTCGGCCAGCGATTCCAAATTTTTCGTGTTGAACGGGAGAGGCGATGAGCTCTTTCGCGAAGATCTTCACGGCTACGTCAGCATCGATCTCTTCGTCGTGAGCTTTGTAGACCTCTCCAAATGGGCCTTTGCCAATCAGCTCACCCAGAACGTATCGGTCCGAGATCTTCTCACCCGGTGGAAAGAGCTGGTCGTCGAGCTTAATCGCCTTAAGCTCCTGCGAGATCCGAAGTCCTTTTGACGTGGCAATATCAAAACGAGTGGTCTTGACAAGACTTGCGCCGCAGTTTGGGCACGAGCGATCCGACGCCTCTACAGGACTTCCACACTGATGACAAAGCAAAGTAAACTCCTGCCAGGGCCCCGCAAGAGCCACGACTCAAGATTGCGGCCACACGACAACACGTGGGTAGGCGCAAAGCGCCAAAGGACTAGCAGATCAGGGAAAAGCGCGCAACAACCTCATCGACGCCGAAGGACCAGGATGGTCTTCGAGAGGGCTGGCTGACCGTAGCCTCGAGCAAAGACCATCATGTACTTGCGGTCTTTCTGGAACTTCATCTTACTCAAGCGCTGGTGGCCATTGAGGATTTTGTGCTTTGAGTTGTCAGGATAGAACGTGAACGAATCGATCAAAGTCTCGGTACCCGGCACCGAAATATCGTAGAACGTGATCGATGCCTGAAGCGTGCCCACAGGCTTCTTCAAAAACGCCATGTACTCGAATTCCCAATCGCCCTCGCCCTTGGCGAAGATCTCGTGAGTGTTGGCCTTCTTCATGTGTTTGATCATGGCCGCATCGGTGTCGAAGCGACTTGGGAAGTTCTTTTCACTTACGATGATCTTCCCCGCGAATTTCTTTTCAGGAGTCACCGCAAACGCTGAAGGCATCGCCAACATGGTCACGGCCATCATGATAAGGAAATTCGCAAGAAACGAGAACGGGCGAGGAATAGCGTGGGCCACAGACACTCCTACAAACACAAATAACGTGTAACTGGATGATTTCAGCTCTCAGTATAAAAACGGATCGCTCTCACGACAACGTCGATATTGGACAGACGTCGAAGAAATCGTTTTATTCAGTTCGCAATGGTCTTGGGAGGCAGTCCGGATTCTTGCTCGATCACCGGTTCGACGGGAACCTGCGCATCTTCTGGCACCACCTCAGGAGTGGGCGCGGTCTCGACGACTTTCGGAGCAATGATTTTGGGCTCGACGACCGGTGGTGCGACAACCGGTTGCGACACGACCTGCTGTGGCGTTTTCACCACGGTCGGAGGAATCACATCGACCTTCGGCTCAGGATCCGTGGGCGGTGTTGGGTCAGGCGTAAGACATCGTCTGGCCTGTCGTCGCAGGCGTTGAGCCAGCCCCGGCGCTTGCACAGCCAGCTCTTCGTAAAGCCTTGTGACTTCGGCACAGTCTCCCGCTCTCAACGCACCAAGCAGCGTCTCGCGCCGTTGTTCAACAGCGGTGAGGCGTTCCAGCAACTCTGTTCTCTGCGCCTCAGCATCGACGTTCAACGTCCCTAACGCTGCCCATTCGATCGTCTGATTCATCGTCTTGCGAGCAGCCTCCAAACTGCCGACTTCGACCATGTTCTCGGCCGCGGACATCAAGCCCAATATTTGGCCGGTCAGCAGCACATGCTCCACGTTGACGGTCGGTTCAACCTCAGGACCTGAATCGTAGAAATGCCAAACACCTGCCGCGGCAAGCCCGATCACAACCAGAATCGCCGCCACAATCCGGATGTGGTCAGAATGTCCGCCCTTGGGTGCATCCGTTGTCGGACGTTCTCGGGAGATATCGATGGATTCGAGCTCCGTCATTCCAGGCGTGTCATTCATCGAAGCCATGGTCTCGGCAAACTCATCCGTATCAAGCGCAACCCCCATCCGAACAGTCGGGGCCTTGATCGTGCTCGCCCCTTCCTTTTTCCCGGAAGGCATGCGCGCCGTGCCCTGCCCTCCCTGTGCCCCGATCTCTTCAAGCGCCTCGTGCAGGTCTTCGGCGTTCGCATAACGACCGCTTGCCGACTTGTTGAGGCATTTCATGATCACGGCCTCCAAACGCAGCGAAATGTCGAGATCTGGCCGAAGAACCGAAGGACGCGGAGGCGCATCGTTGAGTTGCTTATTCAGCACAGCCAGCTTGTTCTTGCCTCGAAACGGGAGTTTGCCCGTCGCCATGAAAAACAAGATGATGCCGAGCGCGTAGATATCACTGCGTGGGTCGGCTCCTTCGCCGCGTGCCTGCTCGGGAGACATGAACTCGGGCGTGCCAAAAACCGAGCCGGTCTCGGTCGTTGGACCGTCATCATCGTCCATGATTTTGGCGATGCCGAAATCCAAGACTTTGACGGCGTAGCGTCCACGGGCGAGTGGCATCAGCATCACGTTGTCGGGCTTGAGGTCGCGATGAATCACGCCTTGAGCGTGCGCCACCGACAAAACCTCACACATCTGCATCCCAAGACTCACGATCAACGCGGTGTTGAGCGGGCCGGTCTCCTTGAGCGTCTCGGCGAGGTTCATCCCTTCGACGAATTCTGTGATGATATAGAGCGTGCCGTCGTCGTGCTGCCCGTACTCAAGCAACGTCACGGCGTTGGGATGGTTGACCTTACAATACGACCGGGCTTCATTCAGAAAGCGAGCAACGATGCCTTCGTCGTGCGCGAGCTTGCGGCTCAAGAACTTGATCGCAACACGCTGCCCCAACTCGGCGTTGAGGCCCA
>JBFFMO010000762.1:0-2973 GCA_041554035.1 Allomicrovenator sp.
AAATGCAATCTCGGAGAACTCAATCAGGTTTTCCTCAACATCATCGTCAACGCCGCACATGCCATTTCTGACACCCTGAATGACGAGCATCGTATGGGCCGAATTAAGATTTCTACGCACGATGCACCCGCCCACGTCGAAGTGCGCATCGCTGACGATGGGACAGGTATGACCGAGGAAGTGCGGGCGCGGGTCTTCGAACAGTTTTTCACGACTAAGGCCGTCGGTAGTGGCACGGGGCAAGGATTGGCCCTGGCCCACGCAGTGATCGTGGATCGTCATAAGGGCGTGATCGACGTGGATTCGGCACCTGGTGAAGGCACCGTGTTTCGAATTCGCATTCCCAAGAATATTGAAGCAGCGGAGGCAGCATGAGACGCGTACTTTTTGTCGATGATGAACCCAAGATTTTGCAGGGCATCGAAAATCTACTTTTTGACATGTACGAAGACTGGGAGGTCACGACCGCCGACAACGGCCTCGACGCACTTCTGCGATTGCGCGAACATCGTTACGACGTCCTAGTTACGGACATGAGAATGCCAGGGATGGACGGGCCAGCCCTTCTGGAACAGGTGCGAGCACAATTCCCCGATGTTGCGCTCTTTGTCCTCTCGGGTCACGCTGATCGCGAAGCGTTGCTTTCCACGCTTGGCGCCGTTCATCGATTTCTAGCCAAACCCTGCGACGGCCCACACCTGATCAATACCCTTCAAAACACGTCGGGTTTTCTGAACCAGGTGTCCTCGGGCGTGAAACGAAATATCGGCAGAGCCACTCGCCTGCCCAACTCCTCGTCGTTCACGATGGTCGGTTGTGGCACGGGCCGGGCCGAACTCATCAAGAAAGTCGAATCCGACGCCGCAGCTGCCCTTCTCGTTTTGCGCGCTGCCGACCTCTTCTTGAAAAGCGACGCAGGAACCACGGATATCGGCGCGGCAATTGACCGGCTTGGTGGGGAGTTTGCGCATTCTATCCTCACCAGCATGGCCCCTCCTTCGGCATTCGAAGGTATTGACCAGAAGATTGTCGACGACCTGCACGCGCACGGACGTCTTGTTGCCGAATGTGCTCGCGCGATCGCTGGGGATGCGGATTGGAAAGAGACCGCCTATATCACCGGACTGGTTCACGATATCGCGCACCTCGTGTCCTACAGCATCGAGCCGGACTCCTTCGATGAGTCTCCGCTGATCAACTCAGACAAAGATTCCCATGCCGAACTCGGCGCGACCGTGCTTGGCCTCTGGGGATTTCGCGAAGAAGTCATCGAAGTCGTTAAACATCACCATAACTTAGAGATGGCCTGCGCATCGTATCCGAGTGTCATGAGCAGCGTAGTTCTGGCTGAATGCATGGCCTATTCTGTGTTACATGATGATGCCCCGTGCACGGCAGAAAAATACCTATCTGCCGAGGTTCTGGACCCGTTGCGCGAATCGGTCAAAGCGGTCATTGAGAGACTCAAAAATGAAACAGCCGAAACTCCTGTGTGTTGATGATGAGCCCAACGTCCTGGAAGGACTCCAGAACGCCCTCGGTTGGGACTTCTTGGTCGAGACTGCTGTAGGTGGTGTTGCCGGACTTCAGAAGCTCGACGAAGCGAATGCGGCAGGCGAGCCCTTCAACGTCGTTATTTCCGACATGCGCATGCCTGGAATGGACGGGGCCGCGTTCCTGACCGCCGTCGCTGCACAGTACCCAGACATTACTCGCATGCTCTTGACCGGTTTTTCGGATATCGAATCCGCGATGCGTGCCGTCAACGAGGGTCGGATTTTCCGGATGCTACTTAAGCCTTGCCCCGCAGACATGCTGACTCAGGCGGTCAACGAAGGTGTAAGGCAAAATGAGCTGATCAGGGCCGAGAGGGAACTGCTCGACCACACCTTGCGTGGTGCCGTAGAGGCATTGACGGATGTTTTGGCATTATCTTCCCCATTCATCTTTAGCCGATCCAAGAATATCAGAAATCTGGTGAAACATTTGGGGGACGCGACCGGAGAAACCAACCTCTGGGAGTTGGAAATGGCCGCGATGTTCGCGCTTGTCGGCCTGATCGCCGTCCCGGACGAGACCACCAAGAAGTTCTTATTGGGGGCGGAGCTTAGTGCCGGCGAAAGGGCCATCGCGGAAGGCTATCCCGAGGTCGGATTCAAACTCTTGGAACACGTGCCTCGCCTGAATCGAGTCGCAGATCTCGTGCGCTACCATCATAAACCAGCGAGTGTTCCCTCCGATGTGGATCTTGGTCCTGGATTGACCTTGCTGAGCGCCGCTGTGATGTACGACCGTTCCATGTTGCACGGCGATTCGTTGCTGGCCGCGACGGCCAGGCTTAAGGCTGCTGGTATTCCGCCAGATATTCGCGAGGCATTCGCGACGTTCCACCCGATGACTACAAGGTCTATCTACCATTTGTCTCCGCTGACATACAGGAAGTGCCGACTGGCTGTCCATGTGGTTGGTTTGACGCCATGGGGCGTATGCTGGGCTTCTGGCCATAGGTACTGATAGGACATGGGAGACACAGGCATCCGGATGCACGTACTGTTCTTAATTCATCGTTACCCGCCAGCGGTGGGTGGCTCGGAGCGTTTCACACAAGAGATAGCTCGGCGTCTGGTCTCTCATGGACACCAGGTCACGATCTACACATCCAACGCACTAGCTGCCGAGAGCCTCTGGCAGAGGGGATGGACGACCCTGCCTGGCGGAGTTGAGGAAGATAGGGGAGCAAGAGTGGAGCGATTTCGCGCGCGAGTGTTGCCCATGCACGGCGCTGTGGGCCGACTGGCAGCTATGGTACCATGGGATCCCATCGGCTTGACATTGGCACCACCTGGCCTCGTTATTCCTGATCTGTGGCGCGCTGCACGGACGGCACACGGGTTCGATCTCATCCATGCAAGCGCTTTCCCCAGCCTGATGTACCTCGGCTCAGTGGCAGCTCGGCGTTCAGGAGCCAGGCTT
>JBFFMO010000763.1:0-2963 GCA_041554035.1 Allomicrovenator sp.
AAACCCTGACGCTCGGGCAATTTGTGGAGTTTAACGGCTACGTGGTCGCGCTGGCCTTCCCCACCATCGGTCTGGGATGGGTGTTTTCGGTTTGGAACCGCGGAGTCGCCGCGTTCGACCGTGTGCTCGATATCCTTGATGCACCGATCGACATTCCTGACCCCGATAATGGGCTTCGTTTGCCCGATCACAAAGGCCCCAAAGGCAGCGTCGAGTTTACCAACGTGTCCTTTGGCTATTCCGATGATGAGCCCATTTTGCGGGACATCTCGCTGTCTATTCCCGCGGGATCGACGGTCGCGATTGTCGGGCGCACCGGGTCGGGAAAAACCACTCTTGCACGATTGATATCACGCCTTTGGGACCCCACCACCGGAAGCATAAAAATCGACGGCGAAAGCCTCACGGCTCTTTCGTTGCGCGAAATGCGATCCGAAATCGGCGTTGTGCCCCAGGACCCATTCTTGTTTTCGATGAGCATCGAAAACAACGTGCGCTTCGGACTCGACTCGCTCGAAAACGACCCGACGATTCAACGAGACGCCCCCCGGCTTTCATTGGGCTCAGGTGAAGAACTAACTCGCCGCGAACAAGTCCTCCAAGCCCTTAAAATCGCTGGATTGGACGACGACCTCAAAACGCTTGTGAGCGGCATTGATACGATGGTCGGTGAACGAGGCGTTACCTTGTCCGGTGGACAGAAACAGCGCGTCACGATTGCCCGTGCGCTCATCATGGACCCACGGATTCTCATCCTCGACGATGCCCTCGCGAGCGTCGACACCGCCACGGAAAACGTGATTCTCGACCACCTCGATCGAATCATGGAAGACCGAACCTGCATCATCATCACCCATCGCTTTAACGCCCTGGCGCGGGTCGATCGGATTTTTGTCCTCGACGAAGGTCGCATCGTCGAGACCGGCACCCATGACCAGCTTCTCAAGTCTGGCGGTGTCTATTCAGAGCTTTTCGAAAGACAGAAGCTTGAAGAGGAGCTTGCGCTTTGAGTGACAACAAACGCACAGGCATGGGGTCAACGTTTGGCGAATCCACGGTCGCGGACATGTCCGAGGTCACGGTTGTCCGCCGACTCTGGAAGTATCTTCGCCCTTACAAAGGCATGTTCTTCCTGTCGTTGGTGCTTCTGCCCATGATTTCGGCTGTGGAGCTTCTGCAGCCCTATCTGCTTCAGATCGCCATCGACCAATACATCGTCCCGCGGGATCTCAGCGGGTTTCACCTGATCGTTCTGGCTTTTGCGGCCTGCGTTTTTTCTCAAGGAATGCTTCAATTCCTACAGGTCTGGGTCATGCAGACTGCGGGGCAACGCGCATTGCGCGACCTCCGACAGGCCGTGTTCGACCATGTGCAATCGCTGTCGGTCGCGTTCTTCCAACGCCAACCTCTCGGTCGATTGATGGCCCGACTGACCACCGACATCGAGTCTTTGCAGGAAGCGTTGGCCTCTGGAATGGTCTCCATGATTGGCGACCTTTTCACGCTGACCGCGATCGTCGTGATTTTGTTATGGAAGGATTGGCGTTTCGCATTGGCAAGCTTCGTGGTGGTGCCTTTCCTGCTCGCGCTCACGGCGGTTTTTCGACACTTCATGCGCAAAGCATTTCGTGAAGTCCGCACCAAAGTCTCGCGCCTCTACTCCCACTTGCAGGAGAGCATCGCGGGCATGCAGGTCATTCAGCTCTTTGTTCGCGAGAAGATCAGCGGTGACGAATACCGAGAAATCAACGGGGAGTACCGAGACGCGAACTTCATGGCGATTCGATTTGATGCGTTGCTCTACGCAGTGGTCGAGGCCGTCGGAAGCGTCACGGTTGGCGTCATCATTTGGTACGGAAGCGGCGCCGTGGTGCGCGATGTCGTGACTTTGGGCGTACTGGTGGCGTTCATCGAATACATGCAGAAGTTCTTCGTTCCGATTCGGGACCTTGCGCAGAAGTACAACTTCTTGCAGGCCGCGATCGTTGCGAGTGAGCGAGTCTTTGAACTGCTCGACGAGGCCGACCACTTACCGGTGGTCGCGTCGCCGCTGACGATCGACGATGGCCCACTGGAGATCGAATTCGACGATGTCTCCTTCTCGTACTTGCCCGGCGAGCCCGTCCTCAAAAACATCTCGCTTCGGATTCGCCCGAGCGAGAAAATTGCACTGGTGGGACACACCGGATCAGGTAAATCCACGATCATCCAGTTGCTGTTGCGCCTGCGAGACCCCGACTCGGGCGTGATTCGTGTCAACGGAATCGATATCCGGGATCTGGACCCCATCGCGTATCGACGACGTTTTGCGGTCGTGATGCAGGACTGTTTCCTCTTTCAGGGGACGATTCGTCAGAACATCACCTTGGACGACCCCGACGTGGACGATGATGCGGTGTTGGAAGCTGCAAAATGTGTTCATGTCGAAAAGCTCGCCTCACGGTACTCCGACGGCCTTGAACACCTTGTCGGTGAACGTGGTCAGCACCTGAGCAGCGGCGAGAGGCAATTGGTGTCCTTCGCCCGTGCTGTGGCGCATCAACCAGAAATCTTGGTGCTGGATGAAGCCACCGCCAACGTCGACTCAGAAACCGAGGCACTGATTCAGGATGCCGTCGAATTGATGATGTCTCGCCAGACTTCTGTCGTTATCGCGCATCGCTTGTCGACCATTCAGAATGCGAACCGTATCATCGTCTTACATCGAGGCGAGATTTTGGAGGATGGGACGCACCAGCAGTTACTTGCAGCGGGCGGACATTATTCGACCTTGCATCGTTTGCAGTACCGCGAGGCAGGCTGATCGGCTCTTTTCTGAAGTGGTAAATTAAATCGTGGGAAGAATTCTCTTATACCTCCTGGCTGCCGTTTGGTTTCTCGCCGGCCTGACAGGCCAAGCTGATGCTGCCCCACCCGCGTGGTATGGCGATGAAATCCAAAGAGAATTACCTGCGTTCGACGAA
>JBFFMO010000764.1:0-2957 GCA_041554035.1 Allomicrovenator sp.
ACGCCCCGTTTACGACTAGTTGAGGTCATACAAATGATTCGCGGAATTCTCCAGAAGGGATTGATCGTGGCAACCGCGTTACTTGCGGTGTCATGTAGTGATGATGAAGCAGGCAAGGCAGAAATCGAGTGCCCGATTGGGCAGTCTTTGAATCCGATTTCGGGTGCGTGCCAGGCTTCATCGCAAAATAACGGTAATAACGAGACGAATAATTCGACCACGTCGAATAACGCTTCGAATAATGCCACCAACAACACCACAAATGGCTCGTCCAATAACGCCACGAATAATGCGACGAATAACGGCACCAATACGGGTGATCTTCGTTGCAAGGTTGGTTTGGACTCGGACATGGACGGGTTGAACAACGATTGTGAGTGCCAGCTTGGTTCCAATCCCATGGTTGCCGACACCGATGGCGATGGTCTCACCGATTCTGAAGAAGATGCTGATGGCAATTGTCGGCTCTCGCCCGGCGAGACCGACGCGCGGCAGGCAGATACGGATTTTGACGGCGCAAGCGATTTTGATGAGCTCGCCGCCAATACCAATCCACTGCTTCAGGACAGTGATCTTGATGGCATCCTAGACGGCGTCGAGCTTGCGACCTGCAGCGACCCGTTGAAGGCCGACTCGGACATGGACGGCTTGCCCGATGGCGTCGAGGACCCCAATGGGGATGGCATCATCGGAACCTGTCCGGTCAACACCTATATGGATGCGTGTGCTCAGGGCGAATCCAATCCTTGTGCTGCAGACACAGATGGCGACGGGACTCCTGATTCGGATGAAGCTCAATATCGCGCGTGTCGTCCTGAGGACTTGCTGAACCTTGTCACCCCGCAATTGGTGACCAACGTGGCAGCAGATTACAAGTTGGCTTTGGAAATGGGCGTGGTAGCCGCGTCGGTCACGGGAGCTTCGGCCCCTCAGGCTCACGTGTTTGAAGACGTTGGCAATCATTTCACAGGTTTCGTGGTCTCTTTGACACCAAATGGTGGTGAGACTAACCCATCGCTGATCAACGACGCGCTTGTTGGGCAGCTTCAGGCCGCCTACCCGACCGCGGTGCGCCGCGTTTCTGGTCGTCGCACGACGACGCATGATGGGCACCGGGCTTCGGTGGGAGCAGTTGTGGATCTTCCTGCCAACACATCGTTGCACTCGGCGCGTGACACGGTGCTTTCGAGCGTGCTTGGGGTTTTGCCAGCGGATATCTCCCATGCGCTCACTGGCGTCTTTCCGGGCACGGCAACGGGGCCAACGCTCTTTGTTCACGAGGTCGTCTCACGTTCGCCGACGCAGTTTCTTTTGGTGGGGGCGTTTGTGACTCTCGCCGACTATCAGAATCTCACGGCTCGCACGGGCTTCCTTGTCGACGACATCACAGGCGGCACAAGCCTGGCGTCGTCGATGGAGAGCTTGGTCGACGAGTGTGTTTCTTATGACGTCACGGTTCGGCCCAAGGTCGATATCATCATTACGATCGACGGTTCTGGCTCGATGAGTGATGAGCAAAATGCGCTTCGAAACTTTGCCGTCGACTTCACGGCGTTGTTGGCTCAGTCGAATTTGGATTGGCGCGCCGGTGTGGCTCGCCCGGATTGTTCCGATAATATGGGGCTTTCGGTCGAGATGACGGCGCTGATGAATCAGCATTGTTCGGCCGTTCCGATCTCGATTCCGGGCTTTCCGTTCCCAGGATTTGGCGGGAAGACAGGCGAGCTCGTGGGCGGCGGATTCACGTCGGTGCCTGCGGAACTGAGAACTCGCCTCGACCCAGGCACGTTCGACATGGGCGGAGAGTTTACGATTTCGGCCCTTGCTGCGGCAGCCGATCGTGCGCTGCCACGGACCGCCAACGATCCTCTGAAGTTTCGTCCCGATGCCGCGGTCATTCTGGTCGCGATCACTGACGAAGAGGACGAATGGTTCCAAGATGCGCTCTCGTTTGGCAACACCAACAGCATCAATTTGACGGCTGTCCAACAGACCGAACTTGAAACCAAAGCACAGCCATTCATCGATTATTTGCTCAAGCCTGAGCTTGGAGCGACGGGATTTGGAATCGTCTGGCCAACGGGCGAGACCTGCTCACCGGGCGGCGCGGCAGTTGCGCACGCGATTTCCCATATTGCCAACGAAACGGGTGGAAGTGTGGGGTCGATTTGCCAGACGGATATCACGAACACCCTGAGGGTGATTGCCGAGGCCTCTGCGGGTATCGCTTCGGGACTGCGCATGCGCGGTGTCCCTGTGGCACCGACGGTGAAAGTCGTGCTGGGTGACGCCTCGACGGGCGTCGTGGCCGACATGTTGCGCAGCAGGGCTGATGGGTTCGACTATGACGCGATCGTGAACCGAGTGACGTTCAAGGGGCCCAACCCGCCTCAGACTGGAGATCGCGTTGTGATCCCATATCGTCGTTGGGAGAACAGTGTGTTCATGTGTGTCGATACCGAAGACTGTCCCGCCGAGCAGAAGCTCAAGTGCGTAAGCGGTGAGTGTCGATAAGTTGGTGTCGAAGTTGAACCCGTGTAGGGTATGTCCTGTAGTTTGCTGTGAGGAGTGAAGTGATGTTGAAGGTGAAGACACTCGTATTTTTGGTTCTACTGACGGTGGGTTCTGGGTGTACGCCTGAGTCACTCGAAGGTTTCGAAGAGACCCAAAATAACAGCACCAATAATGCGACGAATAACGCAACGAATAACACCACGGGTGGTGGCACGTTCACTCCTCAATTCGTTGAAATCACCGGGATTCTGACCACCAATTGTACGCAAGCTGCCTGCCACGGCTCGTTTGCGAGCAACGCGTTCAGCGTGCCTACGGACCAGAATGCAACCCCATCGGAGATGCAAGCCGCATTGCAGAATGTGAACGCGACTTCGGGCAAGCCACTCTTTCTAGCTTCCAACCCTGATGGGTCGGAGATGTGGATTCGGATGACGCTTGAG
>JBFFMO010000765.1:0-2952 GCA_041554035.1 Allomicrovenator sp.
CCTCCAAGAACGGTCTCGCCCAGATCAGTCACAATCTCTTGTGCCAAAGCCGCGTAAGCATCTTTGACGGCCTGTCGGCGATAGCCATCGACATAAATCCGCTCGACCGAATCTCGCGCGTAGGCTGCCGCTTTTTGCACGGCACCTTCAAGCCCATCGGCGTCGTCAGTCCAAAATACCTTTGCATGGCCCTCAATCACCTCGACCAGGCGTTTGGAGCTTGAGGCCGGCGCAAACACCGCTGCGTTCAACCCATGAATGCCAGCAAGATACGCCGCAGAAACAGCGGAGTCGTCGATGCCCGCCAGAACAAGCGTGTCTCCGCGTTGAATCTGTCCAGCACGCAGGCCCTTTTCGACGATTTCCTGGATATAGCGATCCCGAATGCTGCCACTGGGGTTGGCGTTTTCGAGCTTCACAAAAATCGGACGGCTCGGGTCGCCTGTGCGGCTAAGCCTTAGAAGCGGGGTTTCACCGATTCGAAGCTGACCAGAATCACCAATGATATCTTCCCGTCTTTCAATCAACATCGTTCACCTCAACCCACGCTCTTGCCGGGCGCAAGCTTGATTAGCCTGGCATGGCATTCAAGATGATCAAGCTCAGTTTGAAATTCCTCAACGGTACCGGTCAGCAGGTCAAAAGTTCCAAAATGCGCCGGAATCACAGCATCCACATCCAGAACCTCGGCCGCCCAAGCCGCCTGTTTGGGATCCATCGTGAAACGATCCCCAATGGGCAAAATCGCGACGGTCGGCTCAAAAAGCCGGCCAATCCATTCCATGTCTCCAAAAAATGCCGTATCTCCTGCGGCATATACTCGAAGGCCCTCATCGAATGCCAAAACAAACCCGGCAGCCTCTCCCAGATAGACGTTTCGACCGTCTTCCTCGACAAAGCTCGAAGAATGGACGGCGTGCACCATGGTGACGCTGAGGCCGAACTCGTCGAGTCGAACCGTGCCGCCTTTGTTCATACCAATGAGTCGGTCTCCAGCGATCCCTTTTTGACCAAGCCAAGATGTGAGGTCAAAAATTCCCACGAAGGGCGCTTTGCTGCGCTCAGCCACATCAAAGACGTTGCCGATATGGTCGCCATGCCCGTGGGTAATCAAAACCAGATCGGGAACAAGGTCGTGATAAGCCTTTGGGCATGCAGGATTCCCGGCAAGCCAAGGGTCCAAAAGAGTCTTCTTTCCCCCGTGTTCAAACAAGAAAGTCCCGTGACCAAGCCACGTTATTTTTACGCCGTTCAGCTCCATTCCGCCTCCTAACCGTAGTTATTTCGAACCACCCAGAACGCGCCCAGACGAGCCTCGTTCGAGTCTATATGCGGCTTGGTGCAACCGCGACCAAGCGCTAGAGAAACACTGTTATGGCGTGACTTTAAACCACTTCATGCACACTCGTCACGCTGCATTAGTTCTGTGGGGATCACGCTCAGCACGGAAGCGACGTTCTTGGCGGAGGAGCTGGCCGTGTTTCAGAATTGCAATTTTCGGGCAGGCCCCCGTCATTCGAACTCCAGAGGGCTGGACGGAATCGATGGTGTGCATAGAATTCTGGGAATTATGTGATGACTATTTTAACTCAGGATTTTCCATGTTGAATCGATTTACCTTCCTTTCGGCCGCTGTCTTGCTCAATCTCGTTGCCTGCAGTGGTGACGAAGAAGCCGGGGACCAATGGACACCCAAAGAGGCCTATCCAAAATACACTGATTCCACCACGGCCACCTACGTCATCAACGAGCCCAATGGCAACAAGACCGCCCTCTCCGCGATGCCGGTCGGGAAAATCACCGTCGCCAATGCCGAATACACCAAATACGAGGTCCGTGACCCCAAAGACGCAGCTGGGGAAGGCGTGGAGATCTGGGCGAACGTGAAAGAAGACAACACCGTCGAGCTCGCGGGCGGAGTGTGGACGAAGCCTGCGGACGTGGATTATCCGGTGCCCGATTATATCTCGACCACCGCTGACGCCCCTTATATTTTGAAGATCGATGTCCCTGTGGGAGAGCCCCAACCCTTCGCGGTTTCAGGCTCCAGCATTGTCGGGTCGCCAACCGACGAATCTAAACCGGGCAGCATCGAAGGAACCTATACGCTGGTCGAAAAAGACGTGACGGTGGAGACCCCAACCGGCACCGTAAGTGGCGTCAGCCACTACACGGTGAAGACGGCTTTGCCCGTCGTGCTCGGCGTCGATGCGGCTGTCGAAGGCGACGTCTATTTTCACCCCGAGCTTGGGGTGGTCAAAGCCGACCTCGCCAGGCCGTTTAGCGGCCTAGGTGTGGGCTTTGCGGGAAGTCAGGACATCACCGCACTCGGTGACGGATTCTACTCCGTCCAAAAAGTGGCGACGCTCGGCCAGGGCTTTGAAACCTCAAGTCGGCTCACGACCTACGACCTGACGGGCGAGTTTGATGCAGACAAAAACACCCATGCCAAAATGTTGATGGAAGTGCGTTGGGTGGACGAAGCCCGCGCCAAGACGGATGAGCGTCCCGAAGTCATCTCTGAATTTGGCACGGTCTTTGGCATCTTCCCGGCGTTGATGGTTCCACTGCCAGTGTCCTTTTTCTACCCCGACGAAGAGGGCAAGGGCTATAAATACTGGATGAGCTATGTGGACCAGGCCGCAAAGAATGAGGCGGAACAGGGAATCTCGTACGCGATCAGCGCGGATTACGACGGTGCAAACGCCGTTCGTGTCACCAAACGTATTGTGTTCAAACGACTTGAGTGAAGCCTACCCGTAAATACTTCTAACCACTCGATACGTGCCCAAATGAGCCTCGATCGAGTCCATAATGGGCTTGGAATAACCGCCACCAAGCGCCATAGAAACCGGGATACCGTTCGATTCTAATGCACTCAAAACGTGCTCGTCGCGCTGCATGAGTCCTTTGTGGGTCAAGTGCAGCCGACCAAGACTATCGGCGTGCAAC
>JBFFMO010000766.1:0-2950 GCA_041554035.1 Allomicrovenator sp.
CGGCGCTGAAGTCTTGCCCACACCGCTTCCGACCGCGCCAACGAGTCACCCACGGAAGGCGTCGCAGAAATATGCATCAACGCTCGGAATTTGCGTGTGCACTGAGTTCCACTATGCTGTCTTCAGATCCCCGTCGAGTCATACCATTGCCCCAAGAACGAGATCATAAATGTCAGTCGACCTGAAATCAGGCGACCGAGTTCTCGACCGCTTTCGGGTCGAGTTCCTAGCTGCCGAAGGTGGCATGGCATCGATCTATGCGGCGACCGATGAGCTGACCAACCATCGTGTTGCGCTCAAGGTGCTCTATCCCTACTACAGCGACAACGCGATCATCCGGGCCCGATTCGTTGAAGAAGGCCGCATTCAACAGCAGCTGCGACACCCCAATATCATTCGGGTTTTTCAGATTCAGGACGTGCCATTTCTTGCGATCTTGATGGAATTTGTTGAAGGGCCAACCCTTGATGACTTCCTTGCGTCGAACGGTCCCTTGAGTTCCGCCCAAATCGTGGATGTTTTCATCCCGATGATGTCCGCTGTTGGATTCGCCCACTCCCAGGGCGTGATTCACCGAGACATCAAGCCCAGCAATATCCTCTTGCCTGACGGCGACCTTCAGTCCCCGAAAGTCTTGGATTTTGGCGTCGCGAAGATCAAAGGCGGACGGCACGACCTCACGGCGACTGGCACAACGGTCGGCACGCTGCATTATATGTCGCCCGAGCAAATCGTCGGCTCAAAGTCGATCGACGGACGCGCTGACATCTATTCTCTGGGCGTGATGATGTACAAATTGGTCACCGGCGAGGTGCCCTTTAACGCTCCCACAGAATTTGCGCTGATGATGGCGCAGGTCGAGGCCCCGCCGCTGCCTCCGTCGCGTATCCAGCCCGGCATCGACCCGTCGCTGGAACGTATCATCCTCAAGGCGATGGAAAAGAAACCTCAGGATCGCTTCCACACGATTCGCGACTTCACGCAAGCTCTGCTGGATATGCGGGTTGGGAATCGCAGCACGGTGGCCGACACGGTCAATGGGCGTATCTCCAGCGAGTTGTTGAGCTACGCGATCAACGCCGATGAAATCGCGGTCGATCGCACCTCGGACGATACCTTTGGTCGAACGGACCGCATTGAGGCCGCCATCTTGCCAATGGATCAGGCCACGATGGAAATCGAGGCCACACTAAAGATCGAACGGACCCCTCACCCCGAAATGACGGCGGAACTCAGCAACTCCGCCATCGTTCGTATCTCGAATGCCAGCGTGGCGCTCTCCGACGAGAACGTCGAGACCGAGGCCATCCCTGGACTCAAAGAGCGGCTCCAGAACGAAGACGTCACGCGCATGGCTCCGTCCAAGGAAATCCAGCAACTGATCGAGAACAGCCAGTCCCAAGAAGTGGCTGTCGCGGAATCGTCGGGCCGTCAAACTCTGGAACGGCACCCCTCGGGCCGACATCCGCTCGAACGACAGCCTTCGGGGCGACCTCCGCTAGAACGACAGCCCTCGGGGCGACAACCGGTGGAACGTCAACCCTCAGGCAGGCAGCCGGTGGGCCGCCAACCCTCCGGGCGAAACCCAATCGCCATGGGAGAAAACCTCGATCAAAACACGTTCGAGCTTCCGGTACAGGACCAATTGTCCACCCGGCCCTCGGGCCTGCATCGTGGCCCTCCACTCGCGACTGGAACTCAGCCCCTCGAGGCCGACGACTTCGAAACGGTCTCGGTTGCCCGGCCGATGAAAGTCGAAGATCTGCAACCCCCGACGCCGCCGCCAGTGGTGGGACTTCGGCATGGGGTGTTGAATGCCGATCCCCATCTGGACAGCAGCGACTTGACCGCACCCAAAATGTCGCGGGAAAAGCTGATGTCCTACCTGCCGACACCAGCAATACAAGCGCCCCCACAGCCTGAGCCAAAACCATCGGGTCCGAAGCTTGTGCTTGGCAAAAACTACGCCGACACCTCGGAACGAACACGCGAGAAACCACCCTCGCTTCTGGAACAACAGCTGATCAACAGCGCACCTCCGCCGATGCGCTCAGGCTACCAACCATCACCAAGTCCCCATGACGACGGTCGGATGCCGCAGCGGGCGGAGCGAAATGTCGGCCCAACGGTGCCGGCCAATGAAATGCAGCAGATGCTTGCCGGTGGCTTGCCTCAAGCTTCAAATCCATTTCCCATGCCCGCGCACACACCCGCGCCTGCCCCCGCCGCTCAACGAGAGAAGGCTCCAGAAATCAACAAACTTTGGTTTCTTGTTCTTATGCTTGCTCTGGGAATAATAGTGTTCGTGGGCATACTTTTGCTCACACGCCTAATTTGAAGCACTTAATGACACCATGAGGTCGGGTCCGGCTTGATGCCGGATCCACAATTGGTTACACCTTCGGGCGTTACTCAAGGATGAGGTCGAGCCCATGTTCCGTTTTTGTTCTCTATTATTGCTGGGCCTGACCCTGGCACTCCCCAATTCTCTCGCCGCGCAAGAGCTCACCAAGGGCAGCCGCGCAGCCGGAATGGGTGATGCGAATACCGCGATCGCCGAAAGTGCCAACTCGATCCAGCATAACCCCGCAGGCATCGCTCGTTCGGTCATGTACGCCATCGAGGGCACGTTCGAGTACAACACCAGTGGAAGCGTGCTCAACGCCGCAGTGTCCGACTCCAAAACAAACCCATCGCTTGGCGCAGGCGTCAGCTACTCCTACTTCATCGGACGCGACGAAAACGCTGACCTCACCGGTCACGATATTCGAGTCGGAATTGGCGTGCCGGTCGTTCCGGACCGCGTGGCTCTAGGCGTGAGCGGGCGATATCTGAAATTCAATGACGGCGATGTGGAGGTCCTTAACGGCTTCACTCTGGATGCAGGCGCGATCGTCAAAGTCACCGAAGGGCTTCATTTGGGCGTTGCGGGCCAAAACCTCATCGACCC
>JBFFMO010000767.1:0-2944 GCA_041554035.1 Allomicrovenator sp.
CGAACTCTGGGATTTAGCGCCAAACCCGCTGCCGCAAACTTCAGCGAACGACCGTATCGATCTTTTCTCCAAGCCTTGGATGCAGCCCAGATGTACTTGCAAATTTGATCCGTCTGCCAGCGTCCTTTGCACTCATACTCGAACTCCGCCCCGCGCTCCTTGAGGGTAATGCCCTGAAGGATCTCCAGCCCTTTCCGCCAGTCCGCGAGGTTTTCCTCTGCAGGTACGGTGTTCGTGGGCAAAGGCTCCAAGTCCAGTGATATCGCGGTCTGCGCGTACACGGGCATGGCAAGCCAAATGCTTGTGAACATGACGAATGCCGTCAGTAGATTCCGTCCCATATTATTTTCCGAAAGGAGTGTTTGGTTGCGCGGAAACTAGCCGGCTGCGGCTGCATTCGGCAAGCCCGAAGTTTCGGCTGGCCGGGTGCACCAAGCACAAGGCCGGGCTGGAGCCCGGCGCACCAGTCAAAAGCACGGCAAGAGTCCCAAGAAACAAAAAAGGCGACCCGAAGGTCGCCTTTTTAATTCTTAAGAAGTCCGATTACTCGGCGTCTTCTTTAGTCTCTTCAGCTGCCGGAGCTTCTTCAGCTGCCGGAGCTTCTTCAGCTGCTGGTGCTTCGCCAGCTGCTGTTGGGATTTCGATCACTGGCGCTGCGATGATGACCGCTGGCTCCACTGGCTCGGAATCGTAGTCTTCGTCGGCTTCGCTCTCAAGGTCGCCGAGGCGGCCCTTGAGCAAGTCGCCCAACTGTGACGATGCGTCGCCCTTATCGCTGTATTCACGGAGGTCTCCGCGCTCGCTGCGACGTACAAAGCTCTTGATCGACAATGCAATCTTGCGCTCTTTCGGGTCCACGCTGATGACTTCAGCTTTACGACGCTCTCCAACCTTCACAATCGTGTTCGGGTCTTCGACGCGCTCGTTGCTAAGTTCCGAGATGTGAATCAGGCCTTCAATGCCTTCTTCGATCTCAGCAAAAGCACCGAAGTCAGTCGTCTTGGTGACAACGATCTCAACGATCTTCCCTGGGGGATAGCGCTGAGGAATCAGTTCCCACGGATCAGGCTCAAGCTGCTTGATACCGAGTGAGAAGCGCTCGTTATCGACGTCGATGTTGAGCACCACGGCTTCAACTTCGTCGCCCTTCTTGAACAATTCCGAAGGATGCTTGATTTTCTGCGTCCACGAGATGTCCGAGATATGAACAAGACCGTCGATTCCGTCTTCGATACCGATGAACACACCGAAATCGGTGATGTTGCGGATCTTGCCGAGAATTCGAGTTCCCACAGGGTAGCGCTCTTCGAGCAACGTCCATGGGTTTGGCTCGATCTGCTTCATGCCGAGGCTGACCTTCTTCTGGTCCGTATCGAGGCTGAGCACCACCACTTCGATGATGTCGTTCTCGTTAACAACCTTGGAAGGATGCTTGATTCGCTTGGTCCACGACATTTCGGAAATGTGGATCAGGCCTTCGATGCCTTCTTCCAATTCCACGAATGCGCCGTAATCGATCAAGCTGACCACGCGGCCAAGGACCTGAACGCCTTCTGGGTAACGGTCCGAAGCGCCTTCCCACGGATCCGGAGACAGTTGCTTGTATCCAAGACTGACGCGCTCCGTTTCTGGGTTGAACTTCAGAACCTTGACGCCGATTTCATCGCCGACCTGGAAGAGTTCGGAAGGATGAGCAACGCGGCCCCAGCTCATGTCAGTGATGTGCAGAAGGCCATCGATGCCACCGAGGTCAACGAACGCACCGTAATCGGTGATGTTCTTGACGATGCCTTCGATGATGGCGCCTTCGCGAAGTTTCTCGAGGGTCTTGCCCTTGAGTTGCTCGCGCTCCTTCTCGAGGAGTGCACGGCGGCTGAGAACGATGTTCCCACGCTGCTGATTGAATTTGATGATTTTGAACGCGAACTCTTGACCGATATAACGGTCGAGGTTTCGGGTTGGACGAAGCTCGACCTGGCTGCCTGGCAAGAATGCCTTGACGCCGATGTCGACCTGAAGTCCGCCCTTGACGCGCTGTGTAATACGACCGCGTACGAGCTCGTCGTTTTCCACCTTCTTCGCGATTTCTTCCCATACACGGAGACGGTCGGCCTTTTCTTTCGAAAGGACGCACTGACCCATATCGTTTTCTTTCGACTCGACGAATACTTCGATCTTGTCGCCAGCGTTGATATGAACTTTGCCGTCGTCATCTTTGAATTCAGAGAGTGCGATGCGCCCTTCGGACTTGAAGCCGATATCAACGAGTACGAAATCCGTACCCACTTCAAGGATGGTGCCGCTTGCGATCTGATTCTCACGGATTTCGGGCTGTGCGCCTTGTTCGAATTCCGCGAGCAGCGCTTCAAAGTCAGCGCTTGTTGGGTAAATTTGTTGGGTTGCCATGTATTACGAAACCACGAAAAGGTTATGGGACGGAAATCGTCCTGTTAGTTAATTCCCCAGCCAAAAATGAGCTAAACTCATGTATTTGGACACCTTTTTAAGGGCACCCAGACTTGGGAGCGCGAAGACTAGCGGCGACAGGCCTGCCTGTCAAGGCGGCGTGACTGGTTCAGCGGTCCATGGCGAAGGATAAAACCAGACCGACAAAGGCTTCTTCGTCGCTGGCAAGATCCGCATTGAAAACCAACCCCAAATCGGTCCAGCCCAGATTGACGCCGACTCGCCCACCCACCACAGCGGTCACCGAGACCGACTCGGAGCGTGAACATTTGAAATCGGACTGAGTATTTGACGGGTCAACCGCTTCCCATTGATCACAACGCCCGCCAGGCGCCGTATTTAGCCCCAGCGAAGCTTCAGTCGTCAGAATAACACCCAGGTCAAATGCAGCGCCGGTCACCAACGACGTCAACACACGGTTCACTTTTTCTCCATCGGTCGGACGCCCAAGGGGGCCGACTTCCCCTTCGAGTTGGCG
>JBFFMO010000768.1:0-2942 GCA_041554035.1 Allomicrovenator sp.
ACGACATCATGTTCGAAGCCTATAATCGCATTTGCGAACGCCTCGGTTTTGAATTCCGCGCCGTGGAAGCCGACACGGGCAATATCGGCGGAAGCCGATCGCATGAATTTCAGGTGCTGGCCGACACTGGCGAAGACGAGATCGTAAGCTGCAAAGCCTGTGGTTACGCCGCGAACGTCGAAAAAGCCGAGCTCAAGATTGAAGAACTCGCCCGCGATGCCAGCGTCGAACTGGAAGCGCTCACCAACATCGAGACGCCTTCAAAACGAACGATCGACGAAGTCGCCGAGTTCCTAAAACGACCCGCTTCGAATTTCATTAAGACGCTGATTTTCATGGCCGATGGCGAAGCGATCGCTGTGCTGGTGCGCGGTGACCACGGCGCCAACGAAATCAAAATCAAGGCATTCCACAAACAACAAACGGGCAAAGACGTCACCGAGCTGCGCATGGCGGCCGACGGCGAAGTCTGGGACGCTACCAAGGCGCCCGTTGGATTTGCCGGCCCCATGGGCCTCAAGATCCCCGTTTACGCAGACTGGTCGATCAGCGCGCTGGTCAACGGAACAGCCGGTGCGAACCTCAAGGATACCCACGCCATCAACGTAAACCATGGCCGTGACTACGATGTCACTGCATTTGGTGACTTCCGATTGGCTCAAGGCGGCGACGCCTGCGGTCGCTGTGGTGGTACCTTCGATGTTCATCGCGGAATCGAAGTGGGCCACATTTTCTACTTGGGCACCAAGTACTCCGAAGCCTTGAACGCCACCGTCCAAGACGAAGCCGGGAAACAGTGTTTTCTGGAAATGGGCTGTTATGGCATCGGCGTGACGCGCATGTTGGCCGCCGTCGTCGAACAAAATCACGACGAAAACGGCATCATCTGGCCGCTCGCCATTGCGCCTTACCATGTCACAATCTTGCCCCTGCAGATCAAGGACCCTGAGGTCGTCGCCGCAGCCGAGAAGATCTACGCCGAATTGAAGGCCAGCGGGATCGAGGCCGTTCTGGACGACCGTGATCTGCGTGCAGGTGGTAAATTCAAGGATGCGGACCTGATCGGGATTCCTTTACGGATTACGATTGGCTCACGAACCCTTCAAGAAGGTCAGGTCGAGTTTAAAGCTCGGCAGGACTCAGAAAATACCCTGGTCGCTGTCGACGAGGTCGTCGCATTGGTGACCCAAAGAGTGCGAGAGGCCGTCAAATGAATCCTGACCAAGCAGCGCGACTCAGACGACACACGGTTGTGGCTCTGGACCTCGACACCCAAGAGGAGGCCCTTGAGCTCGTCGACGCGCTTTTTCCAGTCGTCGATAAGTTCAAGATCGGCTCGCGGATGTTCACCGCCTTTGGCCCATCGATTTTGGACGCCATCGCAAAGCGCGGCGGCTCCGTATTCTTGGACCTCAAGTATCATGACATTCCGAGTGTTGTCGGCAGCGCCTGTGCTGCAGCGGCCGCCCACAAAGCGGTCTTCATGCTCACCGTTCATGCCTCAGGCGGAAGCCACATGATCGCCGAGTCCGTCGAAGCGGCCAAGACGCGCGAAGGACTTAGTGTCGTTGCCGTGACGGCATTGACGAGCCTTGGTTCTTCGGAAATCCATAGCTTTGGCGTCGAATGCACGCTCGAGGATTGGGCAGAAAAGCTCGCGAGGCTCGCCATCGATGCTGGCGCTCACGGGATCGTATGTTCGGCTCATGAACTCGCTCGCCTGAAGCCTCTTCTGGCCGAGTCGACCGTTTTTGTGACCCCGGGAATTCGCGCCCCTGACGCTGTACGAGACGACCAAACCCGCACGATGAGCGCTCGTGAAGCACTTGACGCGGGATCCACGTACCTGGTGATCGGTCGGCCCATTTATGCTGCCGCCGATCCGCTTCTGGCCTTGCAGAATATTGGAGCCTCCCTTTGAAGATCTATGGTGTGCACCCCGTTGAAGAACTCCTTGAGACCGCTCGCGATCAGGTCCTCTCTGTGACCTCGGCTCGTTGGGATGCCGTCGAGCTGAAAACCGTTCGAGAGCTCTGCGATCGCCACGGCTTCAAGCTTCAGGTCGCCTCCAAAGAAACGCTCGATGAATGGACCGACGGCGGACGTCATCAGGGTGTCGTCGCCGAGATCACCGCGTTTCATTACGCATCTCTGGACGAAGTCCTGAACGGTGTAGGGGAGCGAACCTCGGCGTGTATTTTGGTCCTCGACCAAGTTCAGGACCCTCAAAACCTGGGATCCATCCTGCGAACCGCGTCCGGAATGGGCGTCGAGGCCGTGTTGATTCCAAAAGATCGCGCGGCGGAGATCACTCCAACCGTGATTCGAGCCTCGGCCGGTTGCGCATTTCGAGTTCCGATCGTTCAAGTCGTCAACGTCGCCCGCACCCTCGAGGCCCTTAAAGAAGCTGGGTTTTGGACCGTCGGAACCTTCATGGACTCGAAAGACTCCTTGTGGGACGTCGACTTACGGATGAAGACCGCGATTGTCATGGGCGGAGAACACAAAGGCATCAGGCCCCTCGTTGAGCGCGGATGTGATTTCCGCGTTCAGATTCCGCTCGCCGAAGGCGTTGAGAGCTTGAATGTTGCGACCGCAGCAGCGATTCTTCTTTACGAATTCAAGAGACAAAATAGCCAATGACTAACGCTGCATACGTTCGGGAAGTGGGACTGGCCGAGGTGATCGCCTTGGTGAAAAACACCGAATCGCGAGCGCAGCCGCGTATCCTTGACATGATCAACGCCTGGTCCGGGCCGTTTCGCGTGCATGACGGAGACGTCCTGCACACCGGGACATTTGAAGTCGATCCGCGCCCAACGATCATCTGGGGCAGCCTCAAAATTGACGGCGCACTTCGTGATGGCAGGGAAGGGGGACAAACGATGTTGGTCGTTCTTGGAGACCTTGAGGCCCATGATGTGGTGGCCCGAAGCGCCATC
>JBFFMO010000769.1:0-2942 GCA_041554035.1 Allomicrovenator sp.
CCGTTGGCATCGCACTCTTCGCCGTCGTCGACGTTTGAGTCTCCGCAGGTGTCGGGTATCACGCATGCCGTACAGCTTCCTCCGCAGTCCACGCCAGTTTCGTCGCCGTTTTGGATGTCGTCGGTGCATGTGGGCGCCGTGGTGCACGCCGCACAGGGTCCCCCACAATCGATTCCAGTTTCGTCACCGTTTTCGCGGCCATCGTCGCAGGTAGGAAGAACGTCGCAGGCTGCACATGGGCCGCCACAATCGATGTCGTCTTCTGCGCTATCTTTGACGGTATTATCGCACGAGGGCACGAGGCAGACCATGAGTCTGGGGTTGAACTCTTCGTCGGCTGCACACTCGGTGATTCCTTCAACGCACGTGGTACCCACACACGAGAAACCCTCAGAACAGCCTGGCGAACACGTGACTTGGGTCGTTCCTCCCGACTTCTTTTTGCCGTCGTCGCCACAGCCAATGGCCATCAACACGGCTGCCGCCAAAATTATGTTCCAGAATCTCATGTTATCCTCTTCGCCAATTCGTGTCCCTTCATCTACCCAAACGCCGCCCAAGACTCAACTGAAGGTGTCTGAAACTTCACTTGCGACATCTTGCCGCATGTTCTTTGACCCCGATTTCTGTCACGTTCTTCGCGCATTGATTTGGAGTTTTCATGCGAACATTTTTTAAGACAGCAATTCTGATTGGCCTAGGCGCTTCGGCGTGTGGCGACGACGCCACCGACACACCCAGCGAAACGGCCACGCAGGCAGTATCGATTGATTTTGCCGCACAAGTGGCAGGTGCCGACTTTTCATGCGCTGAAACCTACAACCTTGGAACGGCCACCACGCCTTCGCAAATCTCGGATTTCAAGCTCTACGTCTCCGGCGTCGAGATGCTTAAGGCCGATGGAACCGCGATGCCGGTGACCCTCGAAAACGACGGAAAATGGCAGGATGATTTTGTCACGCTGCTTGATTTCGAAGATGGAACGGGCGCTTGCGCGAACGGCAATTCGGACCTCAACCTGAGTGTTAAGGGCGAGGTGGCCAAGGGCGAGTACACCGGCGTGCGCTTTAAGCTTGGCGTGCCTTTCGAACATAACCACAGCGATGCAGCGACCGCTCCGGCGCCGCTGAACCTTGTCTCCATGTTTTGGAGTTGGCAGGGTGGGTACAAATTCCTGCGCATCGATGGCAAAGCCAACGAAGGTGGATTTCGGGTGCATCTGGGCAGCACGGGCTGCGTGATGGGAGCCGACGATGCCATCGAAAGTTGTGCAAATGAAAACCTGCCCGTCGTCACCTTGAATGACTTCAATGTTGCGACGGACAGAGTTGTGGTCGATGCCGCTGCACTTTTTGCCGGCGTGGATATGACGCCAGACGTGGACAACAATTCGTCGGTCTGCATGTCCACACCCGACCACGCGGCGTGCAATCAGGTGTTTCCAACGCTTGGGCTTAAATTTGGCACCACACCCGCTGGGAATCAGACGGTGTTTGCCAAAGCGAATAAGCCGTGAAGTCCGCTCGGCAGGCCCTCATCTTGATGGGGGCTCTGCTGATTTTAGACGCTTGCTCGATGCGGATGGATTGGCCGGATCATCGTGTCAAGGTGTCGATCAGCTCCAGCCAGACCCAAAAAAACGTGATGATCGACGGCTTCGAATTGGGACTCGTCGGCGTCACGCTTAAACCCTGCCGGCAATGGTCGTTGATGAATCTATTTATCAGCGAGGCGTACGCCCATTCGATCGAATCCCCTGATTATTTGGCGGTCAACGCCCTCTATTCCGGCGAGTCATTGAGTCTGGGAACGATGCGGCCATTTGAAGGCGATTACTGTTCTGTCGTGTTGCAGGTCGCCCCCCTCACACCGGGCGGAGCCAGCGTTCATGTTTGGGGAACGCAAGACAACCAGCCGATCGACGTGCGCGATACACGCCGTTTGGAACTCGACTTGGCCCTGAATGAATCTGGGTTTGCAGGCTCTGAGCGCCATTTAGATATTAATTTGGATTTTGATCCGTCGAGTTGGGTGGCGCCCTCCACGATGCAATCTGACGATCCTGGTTTGGAAATTCTTTTGAAGATCAAGGAAACCACGCGATGGGAAATCCAGGGAGATTAGTCGTGGTTCTGGGCTTCTGGCTCTCTTTCTCATCCGTTGCCCATGCTCATCATCCGGTGTCTGAGGCAGGTGCGTCGCGGGTCGAGCCTTCCACCCATGCCGAGACTCAATTCGAAACGGCCTCTTTTGATTTTGGCGGGCGTGAAGTGGGGTCGTGGCAGGTCTTGTCGTTAAGAGCCGAATATTCGCTGGATCCACGGCTGTCCGTGTCTGCGAATATTCCGTTTGCGCTCCTTAATTTTGCGGATGGCCGTGCTGCCATGGGCTTGTCGGATATCGAACTCTCCGCCAATTATCTGATTTACGCTTCGGCCCATGGAGGCGCCATCGTCAGCAGTGGTCTGGGTGTGGCGCTCCCCACCGGTGTGGCTGCAGACGGCTTGAGCGCAGGTCATTATGAAGGAAGCGCCTTCGTGATGCTCTCGAGCCAAGTCTCGACAAAACTAAATCTATACGCCAACGGCACATATAAACACGCGTTTGGAGAAGGCGTCGTCGCAACCGATTCGCTCTTTCCGCATAATAATCGTGAATTTGATTTGGCGCAGGGAGCGCAATGGTTTTGGACGCCCAAAACGTGGACCGAAGTGGTGACACGTGAAGTGATTTCGTGGGAGGATTCGTGGGGTGATCTGTGGGAAGCTGGCTTTCGAGTCGGTTTTCGAGTCGCGGATTCGCTTCGACTTTCTTCAGGTGTCTGGCTCCCTTTGAGTGGAGAATCGCGAACGCTTTGGCGGGCGAATCTAAATCTAGCGTGGTTAATTGACTGAAATGATTCCTGATTTCAAAGACGCAAATATCCTGATCGTCGACGACGA
>JBFFMO010000770.1:0-2941 GCA_041554035.1 Allomicrovenator sp.
GAGTCCTGCGCGACGGGCCTGTTTGACGTTGATGCCCAGCTCGGCAGCCATCAGACCACAAAGGAAGCCCACTTCGATCGAGTGCGTCCACATATTTTGGCCGTAGCTGGTACGGAATTGCAGACGACCCACCAATTTGATGAGGTCGATATGCAACCCATGGATGCCCAGCTCGAATGCTGCACGCTCGCCAAAATCCTTGATCTGCGCGTCGACTTCGTCGGTGGCTTTGGCCACGATTTCTTCGATGCGTGAAGGATGGATTCGTCCATCGGAAATCAGTTTTTCCAAGGTCAGACGAGCGATATGGCGTTTGACCGGGTCAAAACACGAAATGACAACGGCTTCTGGGGTGTCGTCGATGATGAAGTCCACACCCGTGGCTGCTTCCAGCGCACGGATATTGCGGCCTTCACGACCGATGATTCGACCCTTCAATTCGTCGGTGGGCAGCGGAACCACGGTGACAGCGCGCTCGGCGACGTATTCGCCGGACCAACGTGCAATCGCGGTTGCGATGATTTTCTTGGCTTTCTTGTCGCCTTCTTCGATTGCCTCTTCTTCGATCTGACGCATCAGCTTGGCGCCTTCGATCTTGGCATCGCCAGCCATGTTGTCGATCAAGAGCTGACGAGCTTGCTCCGCCGTGTAACCAGCGATCTTCTCGAGCTCGCCTTCCATCGACGCTTCGCGTTCCTTGATGCGCTCGTCACGAGCGGCCATGATCGAAAGCATCTCTTCGTTCTTCTTGTCGCGTGCTTCGATGTCGGCTTCGCGCTTGGACAATTTGTCGTCGCGTGTATCCAGATGAGAGTCACGTTGAGACAGACGCTGTTCGACTTTGTCGAGTTCTTGGCGTTTCTCTTTCATCTCGATTTCGGCTTGTTTCCGCATGTCGAGAAGGACATTTTTCGCTTCGAGCTCTGCCTCTTTGACACGATTGGCAGCTTTGTCCTCGGCGTCCTCAAGCAATCGTTTCGCTGCTTTTTCTGCCTCTTCACGGACCTCACCAGTGAGTTTTTTGCTGAGGTCCTCGCGGACGACGGGCTCAAGCTCAAGTTTGAGGGTGTTTTTAACTTCGGTTTTTGTATCGGCAATGGTGCGCTCACGGAGTTTTTGAACTCCTTCACCCACCAATTCGTTTAGTTTTCGAGCGTTACGTCCGAAAATGTAGAAAGCTCCCATAGCGAAGCCGACCACAAGTCCGAGCAAGACGTACGCGATGCCCAATCCCTGTTCCATTTTACTACCTCTATATATCGAGCGGCCGGGGCCGCGTTGGACGCGGAACAATACAGGTGAACGTGTGGCATGTCGAGCACAGCTGCTGCGCCAAAATTGCCGGACATGCCACAAAACTGCTGCTAAGCAGGCATCCTGCCTGCCCTGTGATTCTCGTTCTCAAGTCGGGAAAATCCGACCTATTGAAAGAAGCGCATCGCCTGACTTGGATTCAATTTGGATGCTTTGTACGCGGGGTAGACCGCGCCCAGCATGACCAATCCCAGGACACTGATCGTGGCCTTGATCCAACGCGGTGTGTTGATCTTGGAGTGCAAAATCGTGTCGACCATCGTGATGCCGCCCATCTCGACATTCGTCCCATAGATGTCATTCATGTCGATGCCGATGGCATTGATGAGCGTGTGCCCAAGATAACCGAGCCCAAAGCCGATAATCACCGAAACAATGGCCATCAAAAACGATTCGATGAGCAGCAGACGCGCGACCTGCGAGGGCTTCAGACCCAAAGCCGCAAGCAAGCCGAGTTCGCGGATGCGCTCCATGACTATCATCAAGAATGTGTTCATGACCGCGAACACCACGACGATGAAGATGATGATTCCATAGATGTCGCCAAAGGCTGCATCGAGCTCGATCATGCCCACCAGGTCGGGCATGGCTTCGTCCCATGTCAGAATTTCGAATTCGGCCGGCAGTGTTTTGGCGACTTCGACCTTAACGCCAGCCTGATTCACCGTTTCGGTGAGAAGGCCAATCTGCGTAAGCCCAACCCCGATGCCGAGCGCCTTTTGTGCTGCAGACACGGTCGTGTACGCGGGCCCCTCGTCGATGCTTCCGACTCCTGCTTTCAGGATGCCCGTGACGTAAAAGAGCGCCCGTTGCATCTCGCCGTCTGGCGCGGTGACGGTCAAAACCACTCGGTCGCCGACGTCCACATTCAATGTGTTGGCGGTTTTGACGCCGATCACGAGCGGTGATTCTTCGGTTTCGTCAAAGAACTTCCCATGGTCCAAATATTTGGCCGGGTTGCTAAAATCTTGTTCGACCTTCGGGTCAACGCCCATCAGTCGGGTCGCGCTGCTTGACGCGGAAGTCGATAAAAGCCCCTCGGTGATGACGCGCGAGGCCACGGCCTTGATGTCTTTCGTTTGAGCAACGCTGGCCAAAATCGGCGAGGGGTCGGCAATAGATTTTTCGTTGGTTTGGGATTCCCAATAGCCTTTGCCATGGATCAAGACGTTGCCACCGACCATTTCTGCCGCGGCGACCTCCATGTCGTCGTACATCGAATCGGCAAATCCGATGGAAATCAGAAACATCGCGTAGCTTAGAGAAATAGCGGTGATCGAAATCAACGTTCGTGCGCGATTACGCCAGAGATTACGCCAGGCAATTCTAAACATCAGGTTCTCTCATGGATGGTCTGGCCGGGACGTCTTTGAGGTAAATTATTCATCAAAAGAATGCCGATAATTCAAAGAAGTACGACTCGCCGTAGGCGCCAAATTCCGAGGGGACAACAGGGATTCCACTCAAGTCGGGACGTTCGCCAACACCGACATATGAGAGCAATCGGGCGTGAATGTCCGGGGCGATTTCGTAGTCGATCGAAGGCGAAATCAACATCGACGGGTGATCAAGGGCGCCCAAGGCGAGCAGCGAAAACGTGATAAATTCTCGCGGAGTGTACGAGCCC
>JBFFMO010000771.1:0-2939 GCA_041554035.1 Allomicrovenator sp.
AGTCCTTTTCACGATTCGCAGCGTTCACGCAGATAAACACGCGGTCAGCACCAAGCCGATAAACGACCAAATCGTCAACGATGCCGCCGTTTTCATGACACATGGCCGTGTACATGGCCTGACCGTCGACGAGTTTCGAAATGTCGTTGGTGATCAAACGATCCACGGCCGCCAGAGCGTCAGGACCACGGAACTCGACCTCGCCCATATGAGACACGTCGAAGAGACCGACCCGATTTCGAACGGCGTGATGCTCCTCCTTA
This sequence comes from Allomicrovenator sp., assembly GCA_041554035.1. Lineage (GTDB taxonomy): Bacteria > Myxococcota_A > Bradymonadia > Bradymonadales > Bradymonadaceae > JBFFMO01. The sequence continues at coordinate 264 of JBFFMO010000771.1, forward strand.
ATCCCTGTGTACTGCACAGGCATCGAGTAGCCAGCGAACTCAACCATTTTACCGCCCGCGGCGATGTGCTGGGCTTCCAGAGGAACTGATTTCATCGTTTGTGCCATACCAGCTCCTTTTGCGGCGTGGGACCAATCTCCCCATGCGCGAGTTTCAAATTATTCGCGCTCAATGTGGCGCGAAGTGTATTTTCGAGAAGCGTAGCGACGGTCATGGGGCCAACCCCGCCAGGAACCGGAGTGATGCGCCCTGCTCGTTCGTAAGCCGCTTTGAATTCAACGTCGCCCACGAGGCGACCGTCGACTCTTGAGATGCCCACGTCAAAAATCTGCGCGCCGGGTTTGATCCAATCGCCCTTGATCAATTCCGGGACACCGGTCGCGACCACCAGAATATCGGCCCTTCGGACTTCGTCGGCCAGGTCCTGAGTATGGCGATGACACACGGTGACCGTGGCCCCGGCTCGAATCAACATATGAGCCATTGGGCGGCCGACCACCACGCTTCGGCCCACGACCACGGTCTTGCTTCCCAGCGGGTTGATTCCGTAGGCGGCCATCATCGTGAGAACACCCCGCGGCGTGCACGGCTCGAGCTCCCCGGCCCACGACATCAGGCGGCCGAGATTCGCAGAATGAAACCCGTCGACATCTTTGTCCGGGTGGATCCATTCGAGCGCCCGATTTTCATCCAAATTTGGAGGCAGCGGCAGTTGGAGCAAGATCCCGTGCACGGTTGGATCAGACGACAACTCGCTCAACACCGCGTGAAGCACGTCTTGAGACGTCGACACCGGAAGAATCCGACGCTCGCTGGCGATGCCGGTGACCTCGCATCCCCTGATCTTATGACGGACGTAGACCTGCGATGCAGGGTCTTCGCCGACCATCACGACCACGAGTTTAGGAAGGATAGCGGTATGATCTTTGAGGGTTTCTACGCCCAGGCGAACCTGCTCACGCAGGGCGGCCGAGATCACCCTGCCGTCCAGGATCTTAGGATCTTCAACCGTGCGGGCGGCCTCACGGAGAGCGTGATAGTCGAGCTGCAGTGTCATGTTCGGACCTCATCGCTCAAGTCGCGCGCACTATAGGAGCGAGCCAAGCGAGCAGCAAGTGGATTGTCACGTGTCTTCAGATGGATTGAGATCTTTCGCGAATTCTTCACGCAATTTGCGCTCGATCACGTGCACGGTCGCTGGGGAATAGCCTGCGTAGTGGTTGTTCACGTAGCCAAACACCACCCCGCCCTGATTGGTGAAGTGGTGAATCCGGGGAGCCCACCACTCGATCTCGTCTTCGCGATCGATGCGCACCGAATCGAAGGTATCAAAGGCGTCGTAGTCACCAAGCCATCGAATATATGCGACGCGAGAAGTTGCCCGCCAGAAGCGTTGCATCGGCCCAGCGCACACCATGCATAATGCCACGCCCCATCTTTTGAGCAATTCGGCAAACTCGTCGGTAAGCCAGGACGTGTGTCTGATTTCGACCGCGTACATCAGGCCGTCGGGCAGGCCTTCGAGGTACCTTTCCATGTCGCCAAATGCGGAAGCGTTAAAGCTCGGCGGAAACTGCAAAAGGAGCGGACCGAGCTTCTCGCCCAGCTCGGACATCGTCTCGATAAAACGGTAGGTTTCGTCGGCGCAATTGATGAGCCGAGCGTCGTGCGTGATGGTGCGAGGGAACTTCGCTGCGAACATGAAATCGTCAGGCGTCCGCTGGTACCAGTTCTGCACGGTCGAGCGCGCCGGGCACCCGTAGAATGTGGAGTCAATTTCAACACTGCGAAATTGGGTCGCGTAATACGCCAGCCGATCGCGCGGGGCGAGGTTCGCCGGGTAAAAGCCGCCGTCCCAGTCATCGTACGACCAACCCGCACTGCCCAAAAACAGCCGTTCGTTCAACATCCGATCGGGGCGCACCGTTGATTCAATTGGAAAGAGAGTCATCTGAGGTCCCGGCTATGATTCGCAATCCCATGAAAGAACCGTACGCGACAACGCACAAGATGACCTGCGGTCGTGTGAACACACCCCACATTTCAGTCGTCTGCGGATCGCGCCCAAACTCAAGAGCGAAACGAATCGACAGATAAACCAAGGCGGATGCCAACGTCGAGGTCACGGGCCGCTTGAACGACCGATAGGCCACTGCCAGGGCGATCATCGCCCCAAGGCCGTCGAGAACGGGAAACGGAAAGGTCGGCAAAGACGACGTCGCTGACGCAGAAATCTGACCACTCAACAACTGCGCGCTCCAGGCGGACGACGGCATTCGGTAAGCAATTCCCCACCCCGCCGCCTGGCCAAAATCACAGCCTTGATAAACACATCCGAGTCGGGAAACGGCGAGGAGGAGCCACATTCCTGGCGTGAGGTCGTCAAGGAGCGTCCTACCAAGCCGCCCTTGTGAAACCATCACCAAAGCGGCGATAGCGACCGTCACCGCTCCGCCCGAACTGGTCAGCCCTGCCTGGGTGGGATCAAAAAAAGACGCGGCCGGCACCTGACCGACCATCATCCCACCGATTCGTGCACCAAGAAGCGCCACTGCCACAAATCCGGCCAGCGCCACGGCAGCCCGAAAGGGGTCATGACCAAGGCTTCGTGAACGCCACGCAACGAGTGCAACCGAAACCCAGATGCCAATGCCGAGCAACTGAGTTTGAACCCCA
>JBFFMO010000772.1:0-2936 GCA_041554035.1 Allomicrovenator sp.
AACCCGACAACCTGAAACCCGAAAACAAGTCGCAATGCCAGGCTGGAGCCTGGCGGACCAGTCGCAACGCTGTGCCTCCTGAAACCCGACAACCTGAAACCCGACAACCTGAAACCCGACAACCTGAAACCCGAAACCCCGCGGGCTGCCTGCGTGCCGGTCACAACGGCTCACCGCTCACCGCTCACCGCTCACCGCTCACTGCTCACCGCTCACCGCTCACCGCTCACCGCTCACAGCTCTCCGCTCACCGCTTATTCTTTGCGTTGGATCACAAGGTTCACACGCAGGAACCCTTTGGATTTGATCTTGTCCAGCAACTCCACGATCTGGCCGTGGGTCGCTTCTGCATCTCCACGAAGCAGGATGTCCATTTCCGGCTTCTGCTCATGCAAGTTCTCGAGCTTTTCGTCGACGGTGTTGCCGGTGATCTCGATATCGCCCTTGAACTGAATTTCGCCGTTCGCGGTGACCATCACCACCATTTGCTCGCCGTCGCCCGTCGCTTCCCCTGTGACACCGCTTGGCAAGTCGATCGGGATGGACGTCTCGTTCTTATCCTCGGCGTGGGTGAACGACGTGGTGATCAAAAAGAAGATCAACAAGAGGAAAACCACATCGACCAACGGCATCACGTCGATCGTGGGTTCCGGACGCCTTCTGGATGAGCCGCGGAAATTCATGTGGTCGCGCCCTTCTCGGCCGGCTCAGCGACGTCTGCACGCGCTTCCGCAGGTTTTGAGGTCGGACGTTGAGCAGCTGGCACCAGGTACTCCAGCGCCTTGAGCGACACGTCGACCATCTCGACCGCGTAACGGTCGACCATGGCGATGATGTGTCGATGCCCAAGGAAGGCTGGAATGGCGACCACAAGGCCCGCAGCAGTCGTAATCAGGGCCTCCCAGATACCACCGGCCAAAAGTCCTGGATTGACCACCGCACCCGTCGCCGATTGATTCACGACACTTTGGAACACACCGATCATACCGGTGACGGTTCCAAGCAGCCCTAGAAGCGGCGAAATGGTCGCGATCGACCCAAGAAGTCCGGTGAAGCGCTCCATGAAATGGATTTCGCGTTGGCCGGTTTCCTCCATCACATCTTTGATGAGCTCCCGGTCGCGCCCCGCGTAGCGAATTCCGACCTCAAGCACGCGGGCGATCGGCGTGTCACTTCCGTGGCACATGGCCTCGGCGTCCGCATGGCGATCTTGGCGCAACAAGTTATCGGCGACCTCAAGGAAACGGGGCGGCATCACCTTATTGCGCTGGAGGCTCCAAAGGCGCTCCAAGAATATGCCCAACGCTACAATCGAGCAGAACCCGATCGGAAACATCAGCAGCCCGCCACGGCTGAGGAGATCAAACACTTGATTCATTTACGTTCCATTTCTGCATTTCGCGGTGTCGCGAAGAGGGCGACGAAGTACGGGTACATGTTCTCGCCTTCAAAGTATTCCCGCAATGTCTCGGGCGAAATCTGATTCGCGCCGCAATACGCGTCGATCCGAGCCCGAAATCTGGCCTTTATCCGACGAACCACCGAAGACAAGATCCCCAACGAAATCAGGATTCCAGTGACGCCCACGACGTAAGGCCAGACACGCGAATAAAGATTCATCTGCCAGACACCGTAACCGTAGGCCGCGATAAGCAACAAGATGCTCATGCCACCATAACCGTAGGTTTGACCGAATTTCCGGTCAATTTCTCTGACGAATGCTCTGTGTCGATCTGCTTCCATAAGCCTCTAACCTCGTGAGCACCGACATTCGTCCCTGAGCCGTCCAAAATCAAGTACCCACGCGGCTCTCCTCGATTTTCATTGACCATCGACCCTCGGCGCGGCTAAAAACGAAGACCCGGTCGTCAACACGATTGAATCGGAATCCGCGGGCGCGCATCCTTAATATGCACCCGGGAACACGATGACCGGATACTGTGTTCTATTGATTGGCTGGATTGGTGAGGTTTTCGATGTCTGAGCACGCTGTCGGCGAGCTGCTTAAGAATCTGTTTGAATCCATAGGCGCTTCGACTTCTGTCGAAGAGACCTTTGCTTCAGCATATAATTTAGATTTCACGCTTACGCGTCTTCGCGAGGTTCACGCTCACGTGAATCTTGGTGTGCACGTCACAACCACGCGCGAAGAACCTGACGAGTTGGCGAAATTCGCCCAGGCGGCGCGGCGCGGCGTGGTCTTGAAGTCCATCTACATCGAGATTTCGGATGTCGCACTCGAAACGGGCGGCCTGCTGGTTTCGATCGGTGCATGCATTTCGTTCCTCTTTGATCGCCGCTTCGCGCAGCATCGCAGCGTCGGTGTCCGCATCCACGAAGACTGCTCCTTTCAGTTCTTTGAAGTCGAAGAAACGATCCAACGCCTTGAGCGCAAATTTGTCGACGACGACCTCGCGGTGGGCGAGGACCTTCGCGGCCGCATCATCGCGTACTTCACCGACAAAGGTTTTGGCTTCGTTCAGACCGACGATGAACGTAAATTCTTCTTCCATATCGCGAATGTGGTCGACGACCACCTTCGTACCCGCTTGCCCGCCTACGTTCTAGGGGAGATCATTCCTGTTGATTTCCAATACGGCGGCAACGACGGCAAAAAGTACCCCAAAGCCATCAACGTATCGCTGGATGAATCCGAATACGACTTTGACAGCGACGGGTACTAAAGGGGCTAAGTGAGCGAAATTACTTGCTCACGCGATCGCGCCTGCTAACCTGCAGATAGCTTTTTTCTAATTATTCTATGCGGTGCCAAGGCTGGCTGACCGCAGACGTCGAGGCTTCAAGGATGAAGCGAGCGCTCTGGACAATCTTTGGGTTGATCGTGTTGTCGGTACTTACGTACTACGTAATGACCCACCCCAACCTTGATCGCGTTGACCATCTGAGCGGCGAGCTTCAAAAGCTTGAAGATCAAA
>JBFFMO010000773.1:0-2934 GCA_041554035.1 Allomicrovenator sp.
ACCTTCACCATTGGCGGCGCGCCCGCTGCTGTGACGTCCTCCACCGCGACCGCGGCGCGCGTGAGTGTGCCAGCTGGGTCAGGTCTAGCCGACGTCGTGTTTGCCATCTCAGGCGTCGAAACCACACGGCTTTCGCAAGCGTACGCGTATTTCCCAGATCTCCGCGTCACGGCGGTGAATCCGGCCACGGGGTCGGTGGACGGTGGAAATCAAGCGACCTTAACGGGCAAAGGCCTCGTGGGCGCCAAGGTCACGTTCGGTGGTGTTGAGGCGGAGGTTGTTTCGGCGACCGACACCCAAATCACCGTCGTCGTGCCCGCCCATTCAGCCGGCATCGTAGACGTCTCGGTGGAACGCGACGGACTGAAGGCCAAGGCCACAGGCGCCTACACGTACATCGATCGCCTCGAAGTGTGGGGCTTCACTCCTGTACGCGGGTCGGTCGCTGGCGGCACGTTCATCCAAGTCCGTGGACGTGGATTCTTGGGCAGTCTGGTCGTCGATCTGGACGGGGTGGTGGGCGATTCAGTTCGGCGAATTGACCAAAATAACCTCACGTTTTTGTCGCCACCACACGCTGAAGGCGAGGCCGTCCTCACCGTTTCAACAGGGCAGAACGACGCGACAGCGCCTTATACCTACGCCTATTTCAACCCCGCTTCACGGCTCGGCGGCGCCTCAGGCGGGCCGGTCAACGGCGCCGTGAACGTCACCGTTTATTCGTTGGGTGGCGGCCCGCTGGAAAACGCTTTTGTGATGTTGTCGACTCGTGCCGACACACCCTACCAAGGCTTCACCGACATCAACGGAATGATCACGCTCTCGGGCACGGACCTTCTGGGCCCTCAAACAACGACGGCCACAAAAACCGGGTTTTCGACCGCGACGATTCAGACGGTAGACGCCGAAAATATCACGTTATTCTTGAATATCCTGGACCCGCCGCCCAATCCGGGTGGAGGCGCGCTGCCTCCCTCGGCGGCGGTATTTGGCAATATCAAGGCGACCGGAAAACTGTCCGACCCAGCCGACCAAAACACCTACGATCTCGCGATCGTCGGGACCACCACCCGCACCATCTTTGGCAACAACCCAAGCGCTGGCCCCAACGCGATCGTGCTCGGTGAGGGCCGATACGAGCTCAATACGCGAATCGGCGACATGGCGATCGTTGGACTTTGCGGTGAATTCAACTCCCTGACTCAGGTCTTCACGCCCAAGCTGATGGCGGTGAAACGTTTTGTGTTTGCCAACGACCTCGACCGACTCGAGCACGATCTCGTCTGCGATATTCCGCTCGATGAGACGTTGACCTTCAAGCTCACAAACACCAGTTACGCGCCGTCGGGGCCTAACACCAACCGTGTGGATGTGTTTTGGGATTTTGGATTTGAGGGTGTTTTCCGAAGTCCAATTTCTGGGAAAAGCCTCAGCGATATTGTCTCGGTCAAGGGCCAACCCAAGATGAATGGCGTCCTCGATGACGTGCGTTTTGTGGCCATCGGTGGCTCATTCACCAATCAGGGTGCACCGTTTTCTCGCGCCAAAACCGAGCGTTTCGCCTTCACGCAAAACGTCGTCTCGGTACCACCACTCCTGGACGTACCGCTTCTGATTTCGCCAGTCGCGGGTGGAGTCGTTCAAAACGGCTCGATTCGCTTTGAATCCGACGGGCCCTATTACCCCGACTTTTTCTACCTCGTCCTGCGCAACGACTCGGGAATTCCGGTCTGGCAATGGGTGATTCCGGGGTCACAGGCCTACGCGCTCCTGCCCGAGTTCCCCGATTTCTCGGGACTTCCCGCAGACGTCCGCCCCGATCCCATGGTCGGAGGAGCACTCTATCTTTCGATCTTTGCGGCCAGAACCACACCAGGCTTCTTGTTCGAGACGATCTCGTATCGAGAGATCGACAACGAGTCATGGACGGCATATTCACTGAATGCGACGACGATTCAATTGCGCTGAAGCGTCACCGTCCTTTAGACTCCAGACTCCAGAAAAATAAGGTCGATTATGGCTAGTGCCGGCACTCCGGTTGCGAAGAGGGAGATCTTTGGTTGGGCGATGTATGACTTCGCCAACTCGAGCTACACCACTGTCGTTATTTCGTTCGTCTACTCGGCGTTTTTCACGCAACACGTGATCCCCGCCGGTTCTAAAATCCGTGACTCCTACTGGGCGATAGCGATCATCGCCTCGACGATCATCGCCATCATCTTGTCACCCTTGGTCGGTGCGCTCTGCGACTATTCAGGTGGCAAAAAGCGCTACCTGTTGATCGCCACACTTACATGCGCCCTCTCGACAGCGGCGCTGGCTTTTGTGAGCCCCGGCGACATTTGGATGGCCATCGCCCTGATCGCAATAAGCAACGCGGCCTTCATGGTCGGTGAAAGCTTCGTGGCGAGCTTTCTGCCTGATTTGGCCACCCCAGACAATATGGGCGTGATCTCTGGCTTAGGCTGGGGATTAGGCTACATGGGCGGCCTTGCGAGCTTGATGCTCACCTACACCTACCTTGGGGATGCAACCACGCTTCCTGGCGACATCGTAGTTTCTCGCAATCAGATCGCGATGGTTCTGATTGGTGGCTTCTTTCTTGTTTCGGCGATGCCCACCTTCATCCTTGTTAAGGACCGCTCCAAAGCCAAACCCGGTTTCGAAGACGCGTCGATGGCCAAGCTGCTCAAGGTCGGGATCGAAGAGCTCAAGGGCTCATTTCATCTCATCAAAGAATACAAAGTCCTCTTCCAGTTCTTCCTCGCGTTCATGATCTACATGGCCGGCCTTGAGGTCGTCATCAAGTTCATCGGCATCTACATCGACGCCGAACTGGCTTTGTCTCAGGGCTACAAACAGGGCCTCTTCTTGATTCTGCAATTCAGCGCAGCGGGCGGTGCCTTGGCGTTTGGCTATCTTGAGACGAAATTG
>JBFFMO010000774.1:0-2930 GCA_041554035.1 Allomicrovenator sp.
ACCTCAGTATCGACGAATCGCCTCCAGCACGACGTTCTGGTTGGTCGCAACTTTCCCGCCGCCAAGCTCACGACGTTTCCGCCACGTCTCGACCTGAGAAAAAGTATTGGTATCGAACCCAGATACCAGCAACACACCCTCCATGTCCGAAGGCACAGGCACAGGTGCGTACGCCGCAAGGTTCCATAAAACCACGTCCACCGGTCCAAACGTCTCTCGGTAGATTCGAAGCGCAACCTCCAACGGAGGCACGTTTGTAAATCCAACCCCAAGCCGTTTGGCCATGGCCACCATGAGCTTGATATGCGCTCCACTCGGCATAGCCGCTGGATGAAACTGCATATCCGAGAAAAACCACAGACAATCTGGAGGTTTTACGTCCCGGTTCTGCTGCAACCACTCGATTAAATCCATGACGGCACCAAAAACCTGCGTTCCACCCCATCCGCGGTTCAGCTCAGGCGCCTTCGTGAAGTCCAAGAGGCCTCCGCGACGACGCGCGATATGCAGGTATTTCCCATCAGCGCCCGACCAGCTCATCATCGACTCGTCGCAGAACGACGCCCCAAGCCCTGACGAGTGCGACATCAACGCCGTCAGCGTTAAAGCCACGTCCATCGCACGAGTCGTCGAAAACGCGCCTCCGACTTTTACCGCCATCGAACCCGACACGTCCGCAATCCCCAGATGCCGCCCCGAAGGCAGTTTTCGAGCGATTTTCTCGAACACCACGTCCAAGACAGGTTCAGCCTCAGGAACAGCTTTAAATGCCGTAAAAACCTGATGAGGCCAGACTTCCGAAAAACGTCGATCTTTGGCCATCATCCGCAATTGTTCGACCTTGATTCCGGATTCGGTGAAATTCCGCAAATTACGCATAAATGCCAAATCCCCCATCAGCCCAGGCATCGACAGCACAGCCTTCCAGACACGATGATTACGCTGAATCGATTTCCGGTTCTCGTCGGCCTGCGTTCCAAAATGCCCGTAAACCTGTTCCCAGGTCACACGCGCAGCCTGAACGTCTGACGCAAAACCTTCCGACATCGCATGCCCTTTGGGTTTCAACCAAAGCACTTTTCGAGCCTGAGTTATCGGCAATCCAACCAAGAAGTTCTTCCGGTCACGCGACGAGGCATGCAAATACGCACCGACGTTCAACGCCAATTCACCGGCTGCACCAAGCGCCGTGAGCTCATCCCGCAAGATGGCAATCACGTCGCATAAACGCCACTCCGCCTTTGCGTTGGCGTATTTCATCAACTGGTATTCGTCGAAAGACGTCAGCGCACGCGCTGCCCCCTGACGCGCAGCGACCGAAGGACTCGCCAATCCCAGCCGTTCAAAATGCTGAAAAAAAGCCACCACATCATCAGGCCGATGCGACAAACATTTTTCGACATAATAAGCCACAAATGACGCATCGGGTGTAAGCCCATCCAACATCGCAGGGACCAACGAGCCCTGGATTCGGTTTCCCTTTCCATTTTTTGGGTCACGCATCCAAGCCGCATATTGCCATGCAAATTTTGGCTCAACCGCAACGACCGCTTTTAGCGCCTCATAAAGCCGAAAAACTTCATCGACTTCCGACTGATAATAGGCGTCCGTGATGAGCGCCGAACCCAAAGTGAACGTCAGGTGCGTGCGGGGATCCGTCTTGGCAAGGTTGTAGGCCGCAGCGCCTTCAAAAGTGAGTGCGCCCAAGTCTTGGATTTGTATTCGTTTGATTTTTTTCATCACGACCTCCGTTAACGTCCCAAAAGGCAGGGTGGGATTCGAACCCACGACATCGTCGACCAAAGCGAAGTAAGACATCCAGACAGTCGGATCTCTATACGTGCTCTACCACTGAGCTACCTGCCTGCATTGAGTTATTGCGCTCTTCGTGCCAAGAAATGCAGGCCAGACAAAGACGATTAAAATCAACCACTTACCGCGAGATACCTCACACCAAAGTGAGAAAACGGTAGCTTTTAGGATAGGTGATTATCCATTCGAATAAGATCGAGCCTGCGACTGGTCCCTTAGGCTCCAGCCTGCATTGCGACCCGCGACTTGCCTCCTCCCGAACCCGAAACCCAAGTCGCAATGCTGGCAGGATGCCCGCGCACCGAATCACAACGCCCGAGACCTGACCGCCCGAAACCTGACCGCCCGAAACCCGACCACCTGAAACCCGACCACCTGAAACCCGACCTCCCGAAACCGGCGCCCACTTGACCCGCAAACCGACCCCACGTACTTCTTCATGTGTTTGATGAACGCCTCGGAGACATCATGAAATACCTTGCCCTGACACTGCTTATTCTGCTCTCGGCCTGTGACAAAAAGGCCGACGTTGTCGAAGCTCCGGCAACGGCGACCCAAACGGCTATCCAGCAACCGGCGCCAACCAAGCCAGCGGCGCCATCAGACGCAGCGCCGACGTACACCAAGGTGTCAAAAGACGTCGTTGAACTGGCGATCGGCACGGTGGAAACCAACCGAGCAGGCGAGACCCTCATTGATGGCCTTCGCCTACTCGAAGTCACCCCGCTCAACCATGATTCGTTCAAGGGACCGCTTGGGCCAGCAAAAGACGCGATCGTGTTTTTTGATAAGCGGCCGGAAAGCGAAGTGAACCTGATGGGATGGGTTATCGGCAAGGATGCCGACCAGGTCAAAGCGTGGCGCTTTTTCTGGCAAACCGGCGGTATCGACGAAATCAAAGACGTCTTTTTTGAAGACATTTACAAAAACGGATTCCAAGACATCCTCGTCACTTATTCGTACATGACGGGCATGGGCCCTGACGGCGCTGTCCCACAAACAGTCACAGTCGCGTTCGTTTACGACAAAGAGACCGACCAATTTGTTGCCCACGGCGACCTTTTTGATGGTGGTAAAATGCCAGAAACGGCCGCTGATGCACGCACTGCGCTGCGCGC
>JBFFMO010000775.1:0-2930 GCA_041554035.1 Allomicrovenator sp.
GGCCATGCGCGCCTTGATAGCCGATAGGCAGGCAACCCATACAAACAGGCCTGGACTCGTGGTGGCGAGCCATGGTCTTGGGCCCTTCGAACTTGCCGCAGGAACCATCGACCGAGTTTACCCGGAACAATCCCACGCTCGCGCTCCTAGCTCTGATGGCAAACGGCCAAAAATACACAACGCCAGAACCTCCAGCGAAAGTGCTGAGAGGTTTATGGGAGTCCGACCTTTATCAACGTCTTGAGAACAAACAACAACGCGTCTATTATGACCGAGTGATGCAGACACTCCCGCTCTGGATTGCCCAAGCCTTGACGGAGGACCCCATGACACAGGAATATTTCAGCCCCATCGTACTCAACTACGTCGAACAAGGTCGCGTAGAAGGTCGTAAAGAAGGCCGTGAAGAAGGCATTGAGGCCGGACTACGCAAATCCATCCTGCTACTTCTGGATTCTCGGGGATACGCGCCCTCCAAAGGCGAACTTCAGCGCATCGAAGACGAGCACAACAAATCGGTCTTGGAGGGATGGGTCAAAAAGGCAGCCAACTTGGTTCCTGGCGGCGCGTTTATTGACGAAAACTAACCCAATGACGGTGCCAAACTTCCTCCAACGCGCCCCGCATCCGCAAACAACAAGCAAGCAAACCACTCACCGCTCGCGGCTCGCCATTACTGAACAAAACACAATAAACTACTGAACATCCAATCCGCGTGGCGTCTACGCTTCGCCTATGTTAATTCGATCGCACCTTTTCCTACGCCCCAATACGATCATGGAACCGATCGAAGTCCGCCTACACGAAACCGCAAAAGAGCGGTACCTGAACTACGCGATGAGCGTGATCACCAGTCGCGCTCTGCCCGACGTACGTGATGGTCTAAAACCCGTTCAACGCCGTATCTTGTACGCCATGTACAACATGCGTCTGACCCACGACGCCAAACACCGCAAATCAGCAGCGGTGGTGGGTGAGGTCATGGCTAAATTCCATCCTCATGGCGACTCGTCGATCTACGACGCCATGGTGCGAATGGCTCAGCCTTTTGCGATGCGCTACATGCTCGTCGATGGCCACGGCAATTTCGGCTCCCTCGACGGCGATAGCGCTGCTGCCATGCGCTACACCGAGGCCAAACTGGCCCCGCTTGCCTCCGAACTCCTGAGCGAAATTCGCAAAGAAACGGTCGACTTCAGGCCCAACTACGACACGACCACCGAAGAACCCATCGTTCTTCCGGCTCAAGTTCCAAACCTGCTCATCAACGGCGCCACGGGCATTGCCGTCGGCATGGCCACCAATATCCCGCCGCATAACCTTGGCGAGTGCCTCGATGCGCTGATTGCCCTGATCGACAACCGCGAACTCACGGTTGCTGAGATCGTCGGAACGCATATTCATGGCCCCGATTTCCCCACGGGCGGGGTGATGCTCGAGAGCGTCGAAGATCTGCGCGAACTCTACGAGACCGGACAAGGCACGGTCACACTTCAATCCAACTGGATGGTCGAGACCGAAGCCGGCAAGAAGTGCATCATCATCACGTCGGTTCCCTACACCGTAAACAAGGCCAGCCTGATTGAAAAAATCGCGAGCCATATCATCGGCGGGAAACTCCCGCAGATTGTGGATGTGCGCGACGAATCAACGGCTGAGGTTCGCGTCGTACTTGAGCTCAAACGAGGCTCAAACGTCGAAGCCGCGATGGCGTACCTGTTTAAACACACGCCGCTTCAGAACCGATTCCACGTGAACATGACCTGCCTGATTCCGACCGACAACCCGATTGTCCCGGCGCCAGCACGACTGAACCTCAAGGACATGCTCGTCTACTTCCTCGAATTTCGAATGGAAGTGGTCACGCGTCGCCTGGCCCACGATCTGCGTGCATTGTTGCATCGAATCCATATCCTGGAAGGCTTCGAGCTCATCTTCAACGATATCGACGCCGCCATCCGCATCATCCGCGCGTCGAACGGCAAGGCCGAAGCTGCAAAAGGTCTGATCGAATATTTTGGCGTGGACGAAATTCAGGCCGACGCCGTCCTGGAAACCAAGCTCTACCGACTCGCCAAACTCGAAATCCACGCGATTGTGGCCGAGCTCAACGAAAAACGCACCGAGGCCGCAAGACTGCAAGGTCTGCTCGATGACGACATCTCGCGTTGGGCGTTGATTCGCCAGGAGCTATTGGAGATTCGTTCTGCCTACGGCGACCCGCGCCGAACCAGCGCAGACGTCGAGGTCAAGGAACTCGAATACTCCGAAGAAGCCTATATCATCGATGAATCGGCCTGGATGATCGTGACCCGCGACGGCTGGATCAAACGCCAGAAATCCTATTCGGATATCAGCGCGATTCGCGTCCGCGAAGGCGACGAAGTTCGATGGATTTTGCCTGCGCGAACCAAACAGACGGTGCTCTTCTTCACCAGCGCTGGCCGCGTCTACACCAAGCGTATCGCCGACATCCTGCAGACGACGGGTTACGGCGAGCCGATTCAGGGCCATTTCGACTTCGAAGACGGCGAAAAGATTGTCGGTGTTTTGACCGACGACAAACGAATCCTGCTCACCTCACAAATCGAATCTGAGCAGACCTCGCTGGTGCCCGACGAGACTCCGACCTCGACCACCGTCGTTCAAATGGTCAGCGTTTCTGAAGCTGGCCAATGTCTGCGCTTTTCGATCGAAGATTACCTTGAGCCATCCACCGTCAAGGGCCGCCGCTACATGCGAATTGGTGAAAAAGACGGCGTGGTCAACGTCGAGAACTCCGACGGCAGCGACACCGAATTGGTCGCCATCGCCAGCCGCAACGGCCGTGGTCTGATGTTTCCAGTCAACGAAATTTCGTACTTCAAAAACGCCGCGAAGGGCGTGCGCGCCATGTCTTTGGACAAGGGCGACGAAGTCCTCGACTTCAC
>JBFFMO010000776.1:0-2922 GCA_041554035.1 Allomicrovenator sp.
ATGGCTTTGACGCCGGTCGTGCTTGCGGGTGTCTTCTGGAACGCACGCGCCCTGCGTTTTGGCATCCCGATCATGTACGCCGTGTTGTGGATCACCTTGAGTCAAAACACACGTGAAGTGCTTTTTGAAGACCGCGGATATTTTGGCGTGTCGACGGTGATCGAAGACAAAAAAGACCATGTTCGCCTGATGTATCACGGGACCACCAGCCATGGCGGCCAGTCGGATCTGCCCGGTTATGAACGTTGGGTTTTGCCCTACCATTATCCAGGCTCACCGGTCGGTCAGATTTGGCACTCGATGTCAGCGCGCCGCAAAAACGCGCGAGTTGGCGTTCTTGGGCTGGGACCTGGCGGATTGGCCTGCATGGCCGCCCCCGGCGAAAGTGTCGTGTTTTTTGAGATCGACCCGGTCGTGGCGCGCGTCGCCAAAGACCCTAAATTCTTCACATTCCTGAGTGAGTGCGGCGCCGACATCATCATGGGTGATGGCCGCATCATGGTGTCCAAGGCCAAGGACGCTGAGTTTGCCTTGCTGGTCGTCGACGTGTTTGGCTCGGATTCTCTTCCCGTGCATTTGTTCACGCGCGAAGCGATTGAAATCTACACGTCAAAATTGGACGCCGATGGTCTCTTGGCATTCCACATCTCAAGCCGATACGCCGACCTCACACCGATGTTGGCCACGATCGCGGATGAAATGGGCTGGGATTGGCGGGTTCAAAACCACCATCCGACCAAGACCTACCCGGTCAAAGTCGATGGGACCCGCTTTTTTGTGATGGCGCCCACGACCGCGTCACTTGGTGCTTTGGTGGACGAACCCGAGTGGAAAAAGCCCGACGGACGAGTGCCTGCGTTTACCGACCAACGGGCAGACCTGTTTTCGGTCATGAAATTTTCAGGCAAATAGCGAGCAGTGCCAATGGGCCGTTCGACCTACTTCGACATCGTGAAATCACCTGTCGCGGCGCATGCCGAGGGGCCCGTTCCTGTGAAGTCACCTTCCAGGAATTGTCCGTTTTGCGCTTTGCCGTTCCATCGATATTCAATGGTCTGATCGCCGACGCGCTCGACGGTCGTGAACTCGACGCAGGCTCGGTCTACGACCGCATTCTTGATTTCAAATCCCGCACCAAAATTATTTTCGCCGAGCGTCAGTTCGCCGGTTGTTTCATCGTAGGCGAGCGGAATTTCGAGCGATGACACGATGAACTTATCTGTGTTCAAAAAGTCGTCACGGCATTCGGTGCGCTTTCCTGTGCCTGAAATCTCCCAGATCCCATTCAGATCCGGAGTGGTCCCAGCACATGAGCTGCTTTGAAAGATGTCGTCGAAGGCGTCGAAGTCAGGGTCGATCGAACAGCTCAAAGCTGAAATCCCGCCTAAAACAGCGACCACCAGAGCCAATATTTGAGTGGAGCGTTTCATAGGGACCTCAGAAATGTGTGTTGAGCATCATGGTCAAAGATTGCTGACCAAAATCATCATGCAATTCAACCCAAGCCACGTTGTAGTCGATGGTGAGGGATACCCGCACTGTGTACGTGCGGAACAAGAGGACGCCGCCGCGAACGTAGGTCCCAAGGCCCCAGGTGCTGTCCGACAGGTCTGTCTCGTGTGAAGTTTGAATCACGTTACCGGTGAGGATCGTGGAGCGTCGCGTGTCGCTGATGTATCGAATGCCGGCTCCACCACCGAGGAAGGGCGCAAAATCACCCAGTCCGAAGATGAAGTAGGCACCGAGGTCGACCGGGATTTCATAATAGTTATTTTCGCCCTTCGGATCGGCCTGAAAGCGCAATCCTACGCGGGGGCCAATCGCAAATTTTGAGGCCTCATACCAATAGGCCGCGTCGATCGCGACGCCGATCGGGACCGTTGCATAACCGGTGACGGGCAACATCGCGCCCACACCGACGGCCACTCCGCCAAACCCTTGCCGACGCGTTTCGACCTTGGATTCGTCGGTGGTCACCATGCCTAATTCTGCGGTGTCCCGGACTTCCTGATTGGTGGCGATGGCCTTGGCAAGACGCGCTGCAACCAGGTCGAGCTCCTCGATTTTTGTCACGCTCATGCGTTCCGAACGAAGAATCGTCTCGTTTGCATTATCGACGACTTCCACGTTTACGATCAGCTTCTCGCCGAGTGCGGCGATGCTTCCGTAGACCGTAGCCTCCGCGCCCAACTTTTTGCCTTCGGCCGCCGCGCAGCGTTTGTCTCCGCAAACCACGTTACCGCGAAGAAACTGGACTTCGCGTTGTTTCGAGATCTCGGTTTGGAGCAAATCCCGGAAAGTGGCCGCGTCGTCTTCAGTGATATTCCGCACACCAAAATCAAGCATCGCCCATGTGGGTTCGGCCGCATGGGCCGTGGTCGTGAAGACCATTGCCGTGGCAATCAGGCATAATGCCAGGACCTGCTGAAAAAAAACTTTCATCCAATCTCCAAATCAAAATCTCTATGGCCGTCTATCACTTCACAGCCCGTGCCAAAGTGTCGTTGATTCTGCGCAAAAACGCCATCTTGGCTCCATATCTTGAGTTGCGAGGTTTTTTGATGAGGGCGTCCGCGTCACGACGCAGGGCGCGTAGATTATGAAGCGGATTTTTATGTCGTTGGGTGGAGTAAATGTACCGCAGAGGGTCTCGGGTTATCGGGTTTCAGGTCTCAGGTCTCAGGTGGACAGGTTTCGGGCGGGCAGGTCTCAGGTTATCGGATGTTGTGATTTGGCGCGACGGGCTCCAGCCCGGCATGGCGACTTGGGTTGTCGGGTCTCAGGCAGTCGGGTCTCAGGTGGACAGGTCTCAGGTGGACAGGTCTCAGGTGGATAGGCCTCAGGTGGATAGGCCTCAGGTATCCGGTAGATAGGTTGTGATTTGGTGCGCCGGGCTCCAGCCCGGCATGGCGACTTGGGTTG
>JBFFMO010000777.1:0-2921 GCA_041554035.1 Allomicrovenator sp.
GACGCTGGCGATTTGAATGGTGGCATCGACCGAAGCCGCGTCCAGGTTCTCGGGATCGTAGGATAGCGTTCCGGTCCAATCCGTGAATTGGCCGCGGACCTTTGCGAACATCATATGTTTGATCGAAAAGCCGACCGTGGAGTGCGAGCCGTCGAAATTCCATGTGTGCGTTGTCATCAGGGTCTCCTTTGAGTTGGTTTCGTTTCCTCTGATAAAGACTCTAGTGTTTCCCTGTCGGATGAGAAGGAGTCAGTTTTCACAAGACTGTTTCCATATGTGAACAGACTCTCGGCAAGAGTCCACTCCACAAGCATAAGGCGCCGTGTTATACGGTCGTTTCCGCTCCACAGAGGTGTGTCATGACAGCACGAGGACGGGTCGGAGCAACTCCTCCAGACCTTCATAGCGTTCGGCCCTACGGCGACACGCTTAACGACGGCGAAGTTCAGGTCGCGTTTACACTGCCGGTGCCTTTTGGCCCTGAGGCGCGCGAAGCCGCCAAGATTGTGGCCCGCAAGATGGGGCTCGATTCACCGCGAATCTATCATGCGAAAGACCTGAGCGAGGGGTACAGCTACTTCATTGTCTACGGTAAGTTTATGGAAAGCATAGACTTTACCAAGATCCGGGTGGCCAAGATCGAAGTCGAACGCATGACGTTCTATGAGATCAACGACTTCATCACCGAAAAAATCGGTCGAAAGATCACGGTCTTGGGTGCATGTACGGGGACTGACGCCCACTCGGTGGGGATCGACGCGATCATGAATATGAAGGGCTTTTCAGGCGAATACGGTCTTGAGCGCTATCCCATGATCAACGCCTTCAACCTTGGCATGCAGGTTCCTAACGAGGAACTCGTGGCTCAGGCGGTCGAAAAGAAGGCCGACGCCATCTTGGTGTCTCAGGTGGTGACGCAGAAAGACGTTCATATCAAGAACCTCTCGGAACTCGTTGATATGCTTGAGGCTGAAGGCATTCGAGACAAGCTCATTGTCGTTGCTGGCGGGCCGCGAATCGGCCACGAACTCGCGCTGGAGCTTGGTTTTGACGCCGGCTTTGGGCCTGGAACGACGGCGCCAGACGTCGCGTCCTATGTCGCCCAAGAAATGGTCAAGCGTAAACTCGTTTGAAGTCGCTTGCTCATGGCGCGGTCCTGTCCTAAAAGGGTGCCCGTTACTTTAGTTCTCTGGAGATTCGAATGACGACAGATGTGGATGCGCCGAAGGCCCTGACGATTACGAACGGAGACATGACCCTCATCAACCTCAAAGAAGGTGCGATGGTCAATCCGTCCAACACGGGGCTGATCTTGGGAAGCGGAGTCAGCGAGATGATCGCGCGACGTGCAGGGCCGTTTTTCCAGCAGCAACTCCACACCGTTCGAAGCGGGCTTCCAGGCAATCGTCTTGAGCCAGGCCGTGCGGTGGCCACCGATCCAGGTCAACTTGCGTGCAAGCAATTGATTCACGTTTCGTTGCTTGGGAAGAAGAAAGTTGATCGCCGTTTGGTGAGCAGTGCGTTGTTGTCGATCTACGACCTCGCCGAAGAACTCGAAATTAAAGAAATCGCGATTCCGCCGCTCGGAACAGGCGTTGGCAAGTTTCCGTTTGAAGAATTCTTGGAAATCTTCTGGAAGATCACCATCGAAGAGCTGCCTCGTGCTGAGCACGTCGAGCATGTGATTCTTTGCCTTCAGGACGAAGACGAATACAACATGGCGGACGCGTATTCCAAAGAACACGCAGACGACGCCGAGGAAGAGCTGATCACACTTGAGAGCACTCGCTCGAATATGTGGGCTGGCTTGGCTTGATGACCTCTGGTCTCACCGAACGGCCTCCTGGCCGCGGATTCGGAAAACTCATTTTATTTGGGGAGCACGCCGTGGTTTACGGTGTGCCAGCGATTGTCGCAGGACTCTCGTTGGGCGCCAGCGCGACCGTTGCGCGGGTCTCGCCGACCATGCTCACGTTGTTAAACGGTTTGGGGCATGTGACGGCGACTGCCATTCCGTCTGCCAATGGCGCCCCATTGGAACGCGCTATAGAGGCGATGATTTCGGCCCTCGGTCTGCAGGACGACTTTCAGATTACGGTGCAGCTCGACGTTCCGATTGGCGTTGGGATGGGCAGCAGTGCAGCGATGGCCGCTGCGGTCGCGCGGTCTTTGGCTGCTGAGTTGCAGTTGGGACCAGAGGCGGTCGAGGCCGCTGTTTCAGCGTCCGAGGACGTGTTTCATGGCAGTGCTTCGGGTATCGATCAAGCCGCTGCGCTTACGGGCGGTGTATTTGAGTTTGAGCGCGGCGCACCCCCCAAGATTTCTCGAATCATCATGCCATCGGTGGATTTGGTGGTGATCGAAGCAGGGCCCCCTGCGTTGACTTCAGAAATGGTCACCAAGGTTGCCATGCGCTTGCAGCGGCGAAAGTTGGCAGGTCCCAAGTTGCTTTCGGCCGTGCGCCGAGTCGTTGCTGAAGCCGTGCCGGCATTGAATGACGGAGATTGGGCGAGCGTTGGCGAGTTGATGGAAATGAACCAAGGTCTATTGAAGGCTTTGGGGGTTTCGACGCCTGACCTCGACCGTGCCTGCGAAGCCGCGATGTCCGCTGGCGCCGTGGGTGCAAAAATTACGGGTGCAGGCGGAGGAGGTTGCGTCATCGCGCTGGCTCCTACGAACGCTGGAGCCGTCTGTGCAAGATTGGTCGAAGAGGGTTGGAAGGCCTTCCGAATCCAAATTCCTTAATTAAATCTGCGAGAATTATATGCGTCATCTATGGATAGCTGTTTTGGTATTTGTCGCTGCTTGTGAGAGCAAGAGCGAATCCCCCGACACGACTCCGACGCCAGCTCAGATGGTTGCCGAGCCAGGGATGGCGGCCAAAGATTTGCTGGAAGCTGTGGCGACCCCGAGTGCCGCGA
>JBFFMO010000778.1:0-2917 GCA_041554035.1 Allomicrovenator sp.
GAACTCAAAGCCAACATCTTGTTTCGAAATGCCCACGTCCGGCGTCGGAATCACGATCGCCGCAATGGTCTGTGGCTGGGCCGTCTGCGCCGTCTGAGACACACCGACAAGGTCAATGGGTTCGGGTTTGGCGTCAAAAAAGACCAACCACAACAAAGAACCAGCGATCAATCCCAACAACGCTAGCAGGACCGTCCAACGTGCCCGCTGAGCCTTAGACGGCGGCGCCTGAATCGCAATCCCGCTGACAAGATTTGACGCTTCGGCCGGACCCACGGTGGGAGGTGCCATCGGCGGCAGGTCAGCTTCTGCGGTATCCAGAAGAGCGCGGATTTCCTTTGCCGAGCCAATCCGGTCCTCGGGCTGTTTTTGCAGTGTCGCCTGAATCGCGTGATCGAACGCAGTGCCAAAGAGCTCACCCGTGAGGTGAGGTGCGTCGTCTCGCAGATGGCGAACCATCACAGCCGATGGGCTGGGTGCCTCGAAGGGGTGTTTGCCAACCAACATCTCGTACATGATCACGCCGACCGCATAGAGGTCCGTCTTATGATCGATGGCATCGCCCACGATGTTTTCGGGGGACATGTAGTGCGGCGTCCCCAAAACGGTGCCGTCTTGCGTCAGCGTTGTGAGTTGGTTTTCCTCGAGATCCCCGCGGATAAGCTTCGCGATCCCGAAGTCGAGGATTTTCACGATCTCGTCGACCGTGCCCTCGTCGGGAGGGCTCTTCAACAAAACGATATTATCGGGTTTGAGATCGCGATGAACGATTCCCTGGCCGTGAGCGTACTCAAGGGCAGCCAGAATCTGAGTGATGATCTCGCGGACTTTGGCCTGAGGCAGGGGAGCTTCGGCCTTGATAAGCTCCGAGAGCGTGCGACCCTCGACGTACTCCACGGCCATATAAAGCAGGCCGTCGACGCCGTAATCGTAAAGTTTGATGACGTTGGCATGATCGAGCAGTGCGATCAGCTGCGCTTCGCGTTGGAAACGCTGGACGATGTCCACCTGAAGGAAAGCCTGAGGAAGCAGAGTCTTCAGAGCGACGCTTCTACCCAAACCGATCTGTTCAGCCCGGAACACAACACCGTAGGCGCCACGTCCCAGTTCTTCCTTGACCAGGTATTTTCCGGCGACCGTGTCGCCAGGAGTTGGAATGGAGAAGTTTTCCGACATGGAGCGTTCGCCCTGCGGCCCGTATATGCCTCAAGCCAACAACCTGTCTCAATTGCAGCGGCTTGTCGCACCATGAAGCGTAAGGTCAGAGACTATCCACATTGCGATCGCCTCGCAAGCCAATCCTTTCCCAAATCTCGAATGAAACATGGCCCCACCGCACGTCAGAAATCTGAGAGATCCACGTGGGAGTCACAGAAAACTGCGACCTCGGGTTCCTCCCGGCCCCACCCACGCCACAATAAAAACGATAAAAATCAGACACTTAAATATTGCAAGAATCTGAGCGCGGGTTTGGATCGGGCATTGCAGAAGCATAATGACGATGATGACCGCACCAACCATACTTTTGCAGCTGATTATGACCATGGCCATGTGGATGCCTGGCGTAACTCCGCTGATGCCAAACGCGGCGCTTCAGGCGATCGAGGCTCGTTACGAGACCGATCTGGCTAAAAGGGCCGCGCTCATCGAGACGATGACCGGACTCGAATCCCAGCATTCAAACGTGATCGCTCGGATCACCAAACTCAAACACAGCGCGAACACGTTGACGAACCGACTCGCCCTGGAAGACCTCCTGCGTCAGAGCAAGAGACTTTCTGAGGAACTCGCCGAAAACGACAGTCGGTTGCGAGTGTTGGACCAACAAATCGGGACGCAACGCTCAGGTATTGTCACGGGACTCGAAGAGCAAATGCGCGGTCTTGAGAGCACTTTGGCAAAAGCCACCACGACCGAGCGCGCCAAGACGGTCAAGAATTTGAACGCCCTTCGCAAACTTCGCTCAAGCTTTGAGGCTCCCCTTCCTGCGGCACCGACCATCCGGGACTTGAACGCCGCCCTCAGTCTGGCGGATCGCGTTTCTGATCCGGACGAATTGCTCGCGGCAGCTGACGAACTCTTGGACTCCGAAGATCAGGTTCGACGACGGCTGAGCGCAATCGACCAGCGTCTCAACGAACTCAAAGAATCCAAACGACTGACTCGCCGTGCCTCGTCTTTCTCTCGTGAGGAGCGCTTCTTCGAAGAAACCGATCGGGATCGGGTCATTGCCCGCTACGAACGCACGACAACGACATCGACGCCGAAAGGCACGGGCAGCAATTCGCCGACCAATGAGGCCACCAATGCCACGGACGACAGCGGTGCCGTCGCGTCAAACGATCAAAGCTCGAATCAGAACAACGGGGACGGCGCCATGGAATTCGACGCAGCGCCCTCGGCGGCAGGCGCGCCCGTCTCAGAGCCCCTTGTCGACTCGCGAGGCGTGCCCACGGTAGCCCCAGAGCGAACCGACGACCTCTTCGTCGACTCGACCCAAAAGGTCGTCATCAACGCGAACTCAGACCCGTCACGCTCGATAGGCGGCGCCGGTGATGTGGTCGGGATGGGAGTGGATGGACAGATCGACACGCTCGTACGCGAGCGTGACCGCCTGAAGCGACAGGCCGAGGCTTTGCGGGCTCAGGCCAATGACCTTCAGCGCCGCGCAAAGACCCCGTAGAAGCTCAGACGTTGAAGAGCTCAGCAAGCTCGGCGAGCAATTCTTTCTCTTCTTTGCCGACCGGATCCTTCAAACCGAAAAACCCGCCTGACGCTTCTGCAACGGCCTTGGCCAATTCCAGGATATTCGAGGTCGCATCGTTGGATGGGTCCTGCGAAATGATATGGCTGATGACTCGGTCCGTTCGCTCAAAAAAGATGGCCGAAGGACGCTTAGCAAGCATCATGTCCAGAA
>JBFFMO010000779.1:0-2916 GCA_041554035.1 Allomicrovenator sp.
AATGGTTCTGGCCCCGACCGCACCCAACGACTACAAAGTCGGTCGAATGCTGCCTCCGGGTTCAACCAATGATTATCGGCGGGCTCGCGCGGTGCAGACCGCAGCATTCATGCCCAATATGACCACCGGAAACTTGGCCTACGCCTTCAGCGGTGGCTCGGAAGCCCTCGCTGCAGGAGGCGCCTTTGGACTCGATGTAAAAGAGGCTTCCTCCGAAAACTTGTCGTTTTATCGCGCTTTTGACGAATCGAGCTTCAAACACCGAGCCGCACGAAAGATGACCTTCGCGGAATGGGGCCTCTGGGATGATTTTGAAATCCTCACCGGTGAACGTACGGGGGTCGAATTCACCTACCGATACAACCTTATCTTCCCATGGTTTGGGTACATCTGGGGGGAACCCACCTCGATTGGCATGAGGGATGGATATTATAACTCCATTCATCGCAAACATACGATTAAGAGCCAGCGGAGTATGCGGTGATGCAAAAACTCCACAAGAACGAGTCCGGCGCCGTGGCGCTTTTGATGTTGGCCTCAGCCATGATTTTGTTCATGTGCGGGCTGATCATGTACGACGCCGGTGTGGTGATTCGCGACAAGATCGACGTCAACGTCGCAGCCGACACAGCCGCGTATTCGCAGGCGTCCGTTGAAGCACGCTCGATGAACATGATCGCCTTTGCCAACGTGGGTAAACGGACGATCGTCGGCATCCATAACATGTACTATTTCCAGTACCCATTTTATGCGATTTGGTGGGCTGGTCAGTGCTCTAAATGTTGCTGCGGCTGGTATTGCGGTTGTTGGACCGAGTGTTTCAACTGCTTTGGAAACCTGATCGATGGCTCGCCCTTCATGGAGCTTTTCGACTGGATCGCGTTTCTAGGAAACGACGATCTTGAGAAAAACCTCGAGGACTTGGACGATTTTCAGGACGACCTGCGCAAATATGCTGCCTATTGGGGTCTGGGCGAGTCCATGACTCGTGGTGCCCGTAACGGCGCGAACATGGTTCTGGGATACCCACCTCCTGACAACAGCACCTACGGTCCGCTTCCATTGGCGCATGGCCCTGCGTCTGAGTCATGCTTGACGCCGAATCCTCTCGCATCCAATCCGGTCACGGCCGTGACGCTGATCGAGTGGGCAGCAAACTTCTTTGATCTGAAGCGCCGCTCGACGAGCAGCCCGAATATCGCCAGCGAGGGCCCTGCCGAACGCGTGAATATCCTCTATTCATTCTTGGCATGTCCATTGATGACGCCGAGCAAGGGCGCCCCATTCTTCAATGAGGCCTCAAGCAACAGCGGTGAGGACATGCTCAAACGATCCAATTATGTGTACGCGTATCGGGTTGCGGGAGATCTCGACGGCATTCTCAAGGATAATTATCAAATCATGCCCGGCGAATACACGCCCCCTCCAGGCGTCACGATGCCGCGAGGAGGCGTCTGGTCCATGGCGCGGTCGGAGTTCTACTTCCCGCCGGAAAACAAACCGGACACGATTCTCTTGTCTGGCGCGCATGACACGTGGATGTTTCATCCCGGTTGCTACGGAAAGATTCGTCCGTTGACCCTTCCCAACGAAAAGCCGCCTGTTGAACACACGACGATGTTCAACGATGCGACTGTCCTTGGAAGTGCGCTCGCGCTGTCGCTATTCAACATGTCTGGGGACCCTGAGTTCGACTTCGGCCTCTTTACAAACGACCTGATCTACATGCGCACCAACGTGACCCCGGGAATGACCGGTACGGTGGAAAACCATCATATCACTGACGGGATGGCCAAATGAGCAACCGATTTTTTGAAAAACTCTTTGCTTCAGAAGACGCATCGGTGATCACGGAATTCGTGATTTTGTTGCCTGTTTTTGTCATTACGTTTGCTGGCATCGTGAATCTGAACAAACTTGAGGTGGCCGGAAGTCGGGTCAAGTTTGTTGCGGCAACCCAGATGTGGGACGACGCGATGGCGATCCACGACAACGATTTGCCAAGCATGCCTCCCTTGAATCGGGCACTGCCCCAACTGGCTGGAGCGAATAGCCTCAGTGCGATTTCCAATCATGCGAGTCCTCAAGGCGATATGCCGGCTCAGATCAAGAACGCTGGTTTGATCGCAGGCGGCTCACGACTTGAGGCGGCTGGCGCAGGTGTATGGGCGGGAGGCGGAACGACGGCCTACTCTACGGGGTCCGATTTCGCCGAAGACATGATCAAAGACACGACGATCAATCCGTTATCTTTCACGACTGCTTGGCCACTCTTCGTCTTCAATGTCGCCGTCCCCTACTCTTATCTCGGGACACGACAGGCCTCAGCGCTGGGTACACGCTATGGATTGGTCACAGGTGAAAGCTCGCGGAGTGTGACGGCGGGCAACTACGGCACCGTCAACATGGACGCGACCTACGATGTTTTGGTTTCGCCCACTTCGGTGGGAGGATCATTTGTGAACCAGCTGATCATCTCCGGGTTCTCCCGATTGGCCGCCGAGGATTCTCCGTGCCTTAATTCGGTGCTCAAACTCAGCAACGACGGTGATTACGGATGTTAAGAAAACGAACAAAAACCTTACGTGGCGCCGCTAAGGTTGCCGTGGCGGGCACTGTGGTCGCTGGCCTCTTTTGGACCATCATCACATTTTATCCGTCGATCGAACGTGGCGAGTTTTCCGCGGTCAAAGAATCGCAGGCCGACATCTTTGCGATGAGCTTTGGTGCGCCCACGAATACCGAAAAATTTGGCTCTGCGCTTGAACGGTTGGGTCATGAACCTCCGAGAGTCTACCGAGCCAACGAAAACGCGGTGTTCTTCTCTACCGCCTTGGTCAAAAACAAGCGGCCCAATGAAGTCCTGCGTGAGTATCAGGAAGAGTTCGTGCGGCAGGGACTTAATAAGCGGGTCTA
>JBFFMO010000780.1:0-2913 GCA_041554035.1 Allomicrovenator sp.
GAAGGTTATGAGAATTGCGAAAGTTGGGGGCCCGAATGCGTGTTTTCGAACGAATGGACCGCCACAGACGCCCGGACTCTGGTGATTACGTCGACATGTGACGATGGGCAGAATCGCAAAGTGTCCATTCATTTTGAGGGCGACCTCAATGCCTGGCAATCACCGAAGGTCAGTGTTTCGGGCGATGAAAACTGGTTGCACAACGGCTTTGAGTGGGCTTGGACCCAATGCTCCAGCGTTGAAGAGTGCCGCTGGGGAACTTAGTCCGAAGCTGACTCAACCACTCGGGGTCAAAGGTGATGACATGAATCATCAACACCCCCCAGGTTAGGTCGGCAAAATCCACCGTCAGCAAAATGCCAAGGTGCATGCCGACGAGTGCCAGCCACAAAAAAGGCCGTGCCTTCTTAAAGAGGGCGACAGGCGCACTCAAGATCTCAAGGCCTAAAACGCCAAAGGTCATCATCTTGAGCATCAGCGGCTGAGACACCAGCCATTCACGTAAAAATGATGGACGCGCCAGCGGAGATTCCAGCACATGCAAAAGCGCCGAACCGTCCAACCACGATTGGCTAACAAGCTTGGTTACGCCGCTGTAGGTATAGCCCAACGCCATGACCAGCCACGCCAAATCATAAAACGATTTGGGCATCACCCATGCGTCCGAATCCGATTTGGGCATCATGACATGCATCAGCAGCAACCAGCCGACAAAGGGGATGCCGGGGTTTAGAATCAGCGGATTACGCCCCACCAGACAGGCCCAGATGAACCAAACGCCTACGGCCGCCAACTTGTCTTTGATGCCCGCCATGAACATCAGCGACAAGCCTGTTCCAACGCACAGGAACCCAATCACAAAGGCTGGCTGGTCGATCCAACCCAGAATGTTGGGGAAAAGCCTGACCAGCGGACTGGCCTTGGCCGTCAGTGCGCCACCGCCTCCAAAAAGCTCGGTCGCCCATGGAACCAATGCCATAAAATGAAGCGATAAATAGGCGCCAAATATGATTCTAAAATACCCATAATTATTTTGAGTCCAGCCCTTCATTTCTGACCTCGCTCGCAATCGATTTTCACGATTCTGGGAAGGGTTTCCAACATGCCCGGCAGCGGAAAATACTGGATCGAAACCGAATCAATCGTCGAGACATCTACCCCAAGCTCACGCAGGATCGGCGCGCCATTTTCAGGACAAAGCCCGAACACAGAGACGTCATCAAACATCGGCTTTAAATGAGGATTGGCCAACAACATCGGGGCCGCGGCGAGCACTGCGCCGTAGACGTTTCTACGATTATAGGGACCGTCCAATTTCCCGTAATTATCATAATTAAGCGGCATTTCATGCGACCCGTCTTCGTCGGTCCAAACCAATAAAAACTTGGTCGAAAACGATTCCATCCCGCCCTGGGTCGTAAAAACCTTGGGTGCTGGCGATGCGGCGGTGGCGGCAGCGATCGCCTGGATCGCCGGACTCCCGATGGCGGTCCCAGCCATGCCAGCAAGGCCAATCACGGCCAGTGCATTGAGCCTCCAGCGATACGGAACCGGTGCGGGGTCGTACACATCGGCGCCACGCAGCATGATTTGCAGGTCGTGTTCTTTATCCCCAAATCCGCATTTGCCCTCAAAAGTTCTGGGATTATGAAAGGTCCCAAAAAGCATGTCCCAAATCGGCAAATCGGCGTAGTTGCGGTGATGCAGGCCTTCCTCGTGATGGGCGCAATGACTTTCTGGGCGTTGAATAATATAGCCCAGCCAATGCGGCGTCTTGATATTCCAGTGATAAAACAGCTCGGCCAATCCCGCCAAAAGCGCGACGCCTGCGACGGCCTCGGCCGACAGGCCCATCACGCAGTACATCACGATGGCCGATAAAACGGCGTTGGCCACGACCTCAAACGGGTGTTTGTAAAAACTCGTCACCACCTCAAGCCGTTGCGGCGAGTGGTGAAGCTGATGAAACCAACGCCATAAGAAGTGGACTTCGTGGCGTGCGCGATGCCACCAATAATAGATAAACGTCATCACCAGATACCCAACGACCGTGGCGCCAAGCGTCCCCAAGCCATCGAGCGTCCAAAGATGGGTGTCCGGCATGGAGGACTCCCACCAGATGCCAAACGCGTAGACCACCGAAGCTTGGAACACGTTGAAAAGCAGCGCCCTGCCCCACCAGCCTTTGACGCGAGGCCAATGCCGGCCCGGTTCGCGGCACTCGGCCCAGATCATCAACACACCCACGACCAGAACTATGATTGGCACCAACACGTTTATCTCCTTCGCTTCGTCCGAAAGGAGAACTTCATGGATCGGGCCAAAACCAAGGCCTGCAGGAATCCATATTTAACAAAGACTTAGACTGTTCCGAGAAAATGCCCGCGAGAATCGCCGAACAAATGATGCACACTCGATGGACATTTTGTGCTTTCCCGCGGTGGAAGGACTCACTAATCCGCGGGGAGCGGAAGCGCAGGCACCCGCATCATCAACACCATGGCGGCAAGCAGGGCCATCCCGCCCGATGCAGCAAACGCGTATTCGCTGCCCCATTGGTCCCACACGAAGCCAAAGGTGGTACTCGCAGCCAAGGCACAAAAACCAATCATCATGTTGTACGCACCAAACGCCTTGCCCTTCCCACCCTTCAACGAAAGTTGCGAAACCAGGGCTTTTTCGGCGCCCTCGACCAGACCGTGGGACGTCCCATAAATCGCGCCCAGCACAAATAGCGCGGACACGCTCGGCGCAAAACCAACCGCGCCCCAGGTCACAGCGTACACCGTCCACCCCAACGCCAAGGCGTTGCGTTTGCCGTATCGGTCGGCCAAACGCCCGCCAGAGGTTGCGGTCGCGGCTTTAACAAGATGAATCGTAAACCAGAGCAGCGGCGCCAGAATCGGCGACGCC
>JBFFMO010000781.1:0-2899 GCA_041554035.1 Allomicrovenator sp.
CGGAAACGCACAGGCTGTATTTGGCTCTGAGGTCATGGATACCGATCCCACCGGCGATCAGGTCATCCTCGATTTTGTCGATTCGGTTTCAGACGAAGAGGCACACGCTTTTGCCAGTACTTTTGGCCTCAACGTACGTTTGAACTCTTCGTACGCCGATGACGCCAATATCTACATCGCTGATGTGCCGGAGGGACTTGTTCCTTCGATTCGCGATTGTCTGGCTGGCAACGAACTGCTCGAAAACGTCGAAGAAAACGTTGAGTACCAGATGCTCGGCGCTCCCAACGACCCGCTCTATCAGTTCCAATGGAACTTTAAGCAGATCAACGCCGAAGGCGCGTGGTCGGTCTCTACCGGGAAAGACGTCGTGGTTGCCGTCATCGACACAGGCGTCGCTGCTCAAGACGCGCCTGACCGAAATATCAAAGCCGCCAAAGATCTGGCCGGTACCGGCATGGTCGGCGGATACGATTTTGTCGATGACGATGCGTTTGCCTGGGACGGACATGGACACGGCACGCATGTCGCGGGAACGATCGCGCAGACCACCGACAACAAATACGGAGTCGCTGGACTGGCGCACGGCGCCAAGATCATGCCACTGCGCGTGTTGAATTCTCGGGGTTTTGGGCAAGTCGCCGACATTGCGGACTCCATTCGTTTTGCCGCAGACAACGGCGCACAGGTCATCAACATGAGCCTGGGTGGTCCCCTGCCCTCTTTGGTCATGAAATCCGCGATCGACTACGCCCACAAGAAGGGCGTCACCATCGTCGCGGCTGCTGGCAACGGCGGCAAACGCTCGCCGAGCTATCCTGCGGCCTATAACCACGTGATCTCGGTGGCAGCAACGCAGTTCGACCGCAACACGACCTTCTATTCGCAATGGGGCGACTACGTCGACATCGCCGCACCCGGTGGGAATACCCGAGTCGATCAGGACAAAGACGGACGCCCCGACGGCGTCATGCAAGAGACCCTCAAGGATGGAAACACCGCCGTTCACGATTTTGCGCTCTACATGGGAACGTCGATGGCATCGCCTCACGTCGCTGCAGCTGCGGCCCTCGTCATCGCTCAGGGCGTGACGAATCCCGACAAAGTGGAAGAGGTGCTGAAGGGCTCTGCCAACACAGACCTGAAGAAAAAATACTCACCTAAAGAATATTCGGAACGCTACGGCGCTGGATTGTTGCAGGCCGACGCTGCGGTGAAGGCTGCCGTGGTTGACCAGGGCAGCACTCGGCTTGGTGCCGGCTTGTTGCTGGGCCTTCTGGCATTCTTTGGATTCGGACGTCGCTCTTCGATCACCGGTTCAAAATCGCTCTACTCGACGGGCATCGTATTTGGCGCCAGCGGGCTCTTCTTCCTTCCCCTGATTTTTGGGGACATGGGGATGCTCGGAACCGTTGCGACATGGGTCGCACGTCCGATTGCTGAGCTCGACCAGCTGATCCTCGGTTGGCATCAGACACCGCTCTTCGCCAGCGTGTTGATTCCCGTGGGCGCGGTAGCATTCCTCTACGGGCATAAGAGCCTGAGGTTCCTTGCTGCCGGTCTCGCGATTGGGTTTGTCGGATTCCTGATGGCCGAGAGCGTCTTGATGACCTCGGATGTCCTGTGGATTCCAGGCATCAACGTCCTCGACCGACTCTGGTTGGGAGTCAACGGAATCCTCGCTTTCGGGCTTGGTGTACTCGCCTCGCGCGACTGATCGTACTGAATAATCGACCTTAATGGCCCTTCTTAGGGCCATTTTTTTTGGCAAGTGCCGATGCGGTGATATTTCTGGATGGCGGAATCAACTTTCGCGAACGACATGGAGGTCGAAAATGAGTGAAGTCCGAAAACAATCTCGCGTCGATTGTGACATCATCTTGAACAAAACTGAGCGTGGAATGATGAATGTTGCTCGCGCAACAAACATCTCGCTTAGCGGCATGCGTATTCAGAGACTTCTGGATCCCTACGCAAGCGCCGACGAGAATATCCAGTTTGAACTTGAGCTTCCTGGAACCGAAGAGCCTTTGGTCCTGAGTGGCAAGAAAGTCTACGAAGGTTCCGACCATTTTGGTGTTCGGTTCACTGAAATCTCACATCGGCACTTCATTCGACTTCGGTCATGGATTGCCGAGCACACGCTTCCCCAGCAATTGCCAGCATTTCACTAATATCTGCTGAACCCCGAAAGACCGAAGAGGTGCCCTGTGCACCTCTTTTTTTGTGCCTACGTTAGTTGAGTGACTCAAGACCGCCCCACCGTTATAGTGTCGGCGTGAAAATCCGAACTTGGAGACCCTCATGCCGAATCAAATCGCGACCACGATACGAGAATTGCCACTGTTTAAGCACCTCTCCGACGAATGGGTGAATCGCCTTATTGAAAACGCTAGGGTGATCAATGTCCCGGCGGGTGAACAACTCATCGCTGAGGGGAAAATGGTTGATGAGCTCTTTGTCGTGGCAGACGGCGTCGTCCGAGTTTGGACGAACGGCCTTGGGCGCGCAGTGGAGCTCAAACAACTCGGACCGGGCAATTATGTGGGCGAGGTCTCGCTGCTTTCTGGCAAGACCGCGACCGCAACTGTGGAAGCCCATGAAGCGACCACAGTCGTGGCGATTGGCCGCAGAGCGATTATTGCTCTCGTGGAAAGCGATGAAACAGTTAGAAAAGTGCTCGAGGGTGTCACCTTGGCCAGAGCCAAAGACACGCTCGGGAAGGTCTTGCAGTAAGAGAGGCTCCGAATGAATGCACTGTCGAAATATGCCAAATGGATGATGATTGGCGCGCTGGTTTCAACCCTGCTGAGCGCCTGTGGAAGTGACGAAGAGGAACCCTATGTGCGCCCCGTTGGGAGCGGCCCGTGGGTTCTGGTGGACCTCTACCACACCACCA
>JBFFMO010000782.1:0-2894 GCA_041554035.1 Allomicrovenator sp.
CTTGGACGCCGAAAAACCTGATGTTGTCGGGCTCCAAGAGATCAAGTGCGAAGTTGGGGATTTCCCAACGATGGAGTTGCTGGCAGCCGGCTACCACACGATCGCCCTCGGGCAAAAATCGTATAATGGCGTCGCCCTGCTTTCTCGCGAGGCGCCTCAGCAGGTGCGCGACGGCCTAGACGACGACCCCGGCCGCTCGCCGCAAGCACGGGCCATCTCAGCCCGTTTCGGCGGCATAAATGTGTTGAACATCTACGTCCCGAACGGCAACGAAGTCGGCTCCGACAAATTCGACTACAAGTTGAAGTGGCTTCAGGCCCTTCGCGACACCGTCGACAACCGCTTCTACGACGACGAACCCCTGATCATTCTAGGCGATTTCAATATCGCCCCACGTGATGTCGATGTGCATGACACCCGCATGTGGAATGGCTCGGTGTTATGCGACGATCGCGTCCGCGGCCACCTTACCAAATTGCTGGAATGGGGCCTCAGCGATGCCATTCCCGAAAACGACCCGCCCTACTCCTGGTGGGATTATCGAGGCGGCGGTTTCGAGCGCGATCTCGGCCTGCGAATAGACCTCGCCCTGCATACTTCCCGAATCCAGGTCAAGAGTTGTCGCGTTGCGCGGGAATGGCGAGGGCTAGAGCGAGCCTCAGATCACGCACCGCTGGTCGTCGAAATATCGACCTAGAAATCGGCAGATTTTGGGTGAGTTCACGGCCCAGCTGGTAGCAAAATCAACGGATCCGGCAGCAACATTTTTGAGCCAAAAGAGTCGACATGGGATAAATTGTCGATAAGGCTCACGACAGCCTGCAAAGGCACGTCCGCATCGACCGTCACTTCAAATACCGTCTCCTCTGGATATTTCGCATGTGCTTGGACGACACGTTCATGGACGGCTTGCCAGTCGAGCTGAACTTCGCATTCGCGCGCGGCTGCGACAGCGCAAAACGTCGCGACACGACAACCATCAGTAGACGTAACCTTTTGGCCGTCGACAGACATGCCAAGCGATTCACGGCCAAGTCGTAACGCGAAGACAGGGGCATCTTCGACTCGTGATACTGGAAGTCGTTCGTAATATGGCTGAATCCATCCAAAGTGGTCATGCCCAACAACCGCGATGCCAACGCGCACAAATCCAGCATCGAGCAGGACTTTTACGTCGCGCGCAAATGAGCCGAACTGGACACAACGATCCATGGCGACATCCGCTGTAATCGCTTCGGAATCACGCATCATCATTTCGCGCTCGGTCGCGATTCGTTTGACCATCGCTTCGGCGCGAATTTTAAGGTCTTGATCCGAGGCCACGACGTGGTCTTCGATCAGAATCGAAGCATCAAATTGGGCAGGCCCCAACATGGTGACGACTCCGTTGGTCCATAAGGTTGGTCGATCGGCTGAAAATCGATGGACCTTTGCGACGCGTGGCAGATGAATTTGAAGGGGGTGTGTTGATTTGAGAGGAAGCCAAGCGAAGCCGCCCACCATACCCCCCCAACCCATGAGTGCCGCGATCACCCAAACGAAGAGGCCAGCCGGCGTGTTGCGGGCCGTTAGGCTCCAAAGCGTCATCACACCATAAAACGTGAGACCAAACCCGAGAGAAATCAGCCCGATTGGAATCCACACATCCCCGCCAGACATGCCTGTGAGTTTGTGTGCAAAGGCCAGAAAAAACGACGCGATCGCAAAAACCGCTGTCGTGCCCAGAACCACCGCGTTTCGGCTCGTCTGAACCTCAGTCTCATACCGCCTCTCCCTCCGCGCGAACCGTCGCTTCCTGTGTTTCATGCTGGCCTCGGCTCAGTTCGTTTGAACCTAAGACTGCATCACGACACGACAAGGTCGATTTGGCTCATGAACCACCTAAAATTGAGTCGCTAAAAGCAGAAGAGCTTGACACCCCGGCCTAGGTTCGGGTACCTAGCCCTCCTCGTGTTTCGACACGAACGTCGGGGCGTGGCGCAGCCTGGTAGCGCACTTGCATGGGGTGCA
Source organism: Allomicrovenator sp. (assembly GCA_041554035.1). Taxonomy (GTDB): domain Bacteria; phylum Myxococcota_A; class Bradymonadia; order Bradymonadales; family Bradymonadaceae; genus JBFFMO01. The sequence goes on from JBFFMO010000782.1 coordinate 2,011, forward strand.
AGGGGTCGCAGGTTCAAATCCTGTCGCCCCGACTTAAAGAAAACGCGGACTTAGAGCAAATCTAGGTTCGCGTTTTTTTGTGCGGTGGGCAAAAATCCACACCGCTCCTACAACGCCATCAGGGCGAATGACGGTGATTTTTTAGACCAACACAAAAAATGGACCCGTGACGTGGGTCCAAACGCTGGCTCTACTTGCGACGCTGCCAGTGCGGCTCACTGGACCCGGAGTCGGCCCACGCAAGAAGGTCTTAGGCTAAACGCTCCAGAATGCTGGCGCGGGCCTCTGCGGCTTCTGCCTGCTCGCGAAGCTCTCGGGCTGCCTCTTTGCGTTCGGCAATCTCGGCGGCACGCTGGGCCTGCTTGTTGGCCTCGGCGACTTCCTCGGCACGAATGCGGCGGGCCTCCAGAACAGCTTCAGTGACCAGTCCACCGCGCAGCTCGACGAATTCAAGCATGCTGGCCTTATCGCCAAGAGTCTCGATGTAAGTTCCTCGATTAATGTCAGTGCCCAATTCAACGTCCACAGGTACGCCCGGCCTCCAGCCATCGTGAGCCATGTGTGAAAGACTCCCGTCGGCATGGATCAGATTCAGCGCGTATTCACCTGGAAGGCTTTCATACGGGGTAGCGATGACGGTAGCCGTCATGTCCTCGAGGTCGGCCATGGGCTCGCGCTGCAATGGGCTCGCAATGTCCTGAAAGCTTGCGGTGATTCTGTTTTGCTGTGCAATCAGGCGGTAGCACTCACCGTTTTTGAGCCAAACATAGTTCGCAACCGACTTCACGATCGGATTTTCTGCCAAATATGCGGCGGTAATCGCGGCTTCCTGGTCGTTAATTTCTTTGAGCTCGAGCGCGCGCTTATTGATTTCGCGTCTGGCC
>JBFFMO010000783.1:0-2894 GCA_041554035.1 Allomicrovenator sp.
ATGCTTGGCACACTCACGCCCACCATGGCGACAGACATCGTGCTGTAATCCACCATGGTGTTTTGACGGAGCCCGGCAAGCAGACCCGCGGGAATGCCCAGTAGCAACGAAATCAGAAGCGCCTGAAACCCGAGCTGTATCGTAAACGGCAGCCCGGACTTGAGCGTCTCGATGACGGTCAAATCGGTCTTCATCGATTTGCCGAGCGACCCCGTGGCCAGTGTCCCAAGGTACAGAAAATACTGCGTCTCGCCCCACTCACCGGGTCCAAGAATCGATACCGGACCAAGGTTTAAGACGGAATCGGGTTCCCAAAACGAACAGTTTTGCACCGGTGACAACACCTCACCCGAATAGACAGGAAACACCGGCCGATCGAGGTAGTTGTCTTTCACACACGCGCACGTGTTGGCTTCGCGCTCTTTCAGGCACGGATTGCTCGGTGCCTGTCGCGTTAGCCACAACGAAAGTGTGATGATGACGAGCAATACGGCGATGCTCGCCAAAAGGCGTCGAAGGATAAATCGCGTCACGTCTGCCTCTTTTTACTTCGACGGAAGCGACATGTACTTGAACAAATGCACGTCGCGGTTATGAGGCTCGAAGCCTTTCACGAAGCGAGAGATAAGCAGATTGCTTGAATAGTAGTAGATCGGAATGATGGGCCCACGCTCAAGCAAGATGGTTTCTGCCTGCTGAAGAAGCGCAATTCGTTTGGTCTTATCGACTTCTTGCTGTGCGGACTTGATGAGAGCGTCGAACTCGGGATCGGCCCAGCCTGTGTCGTTGTTGCCGTTTTCTGCGGTCCACATATCCAGGAAGGTCATCGGGTCGTTGAAGTCACCAATCCATCCCGCACGTGCGACTTGGTAGGCCATCGTGTCGACATCTTGCAGGTAGGTCTTCCACTCTTTGTTGTTCAGCTTCACGTCGATATTCAGGTTCTGTTTCCACATCGCCTGAACCGATTCGGCGACCAGCTTGTGGTTTTCGTCGGTGTTATAAAGCAGTTCAACCGCTGGGAAGTCCTTGCCGTTGGGGTAGCCGGCCTCAGCCAAGAGGTCTTTTGCCCGCTTGATATTGTAGGCAGTCTTGGTGGTTGACGTGTAGCCAGGCATCGGTGGAACGAACGACTCAGCAGGCTTGTACAGGCCGTTGAGCGTGTTGTTCACCAAAGAGTCACGGTCGATGGCCAGTGACAACGCCTGACGCACCAGAACATTGCTCGTGGGCGAATCCGCTTTGGAGACGTTCACACGGTAATAGTACGTGCCAAGAAGTGGCTCTTGTTTGAAGTCAGGATGGGTCAAGAGCGCCGTAATCTGCGCCACTGGAAGGCCAGAGCCGGCCCAGTGAAGTTCACCGGTTTTGTACGCGTTCACGCGGGCATTCGAATCCGAGATGATCCGGAATCGAATGCTCTTCAGATTGACCGCAGCCTTGTCCCAATAATGCTCGTTAAGCTCGAACTTGATTTCTTGCTGAGGCTGGTAGGACGCAAGGCGGTAAGGACCGTTCGAAATGATATTCTCGGGCTTGGTCCATTCATCCCCGTTTTCTTCCACGGACTTCTTTGGCACTGGGAAGAACGTGTAGAACGCAGTGAGCTCGGGGAAATACGGAGTCGGGTTGACCAGCGTGACCACAAGGGTCTGAGCGTCCGGTGTTTTCACACCGACAGTTTCCCAATCACCCGTGCCTGCTTCAGCCTTATTATAAGCCTCGGCCCCGTCGATGACCCACATCATCGATGCGTAGTCAGCTGGGAAGCCATTGGTCAGAACGCGACGCCATGAAAACGCAAAGTCCTCCGACGTGACAGGCTCACCGTTGGTCCATTTGGCATCAGACCGCAATTTGAACGTGTAGGTTCGGGCGTCTTCGCTAAGCGTGTAGGACTCAGCGACGCCAAAATTCAGCAATTTAGACGTGTCGGCCAGACCTTCTGTGGTCGGACCAGGCATCAACAACCCCTCAAAGAGGTTCATGGCGATTTCACCCTCAACGGCGCCGCTCATTTTGGCGGGGTCCATCGTCTCGGGGTCGGCCGTCAGTGCAGCAGTGAATTCCGTAGCATTTGAGCCAGCGACGAACTCTTCAACAGGCTTGGCCTCAACGGTTTTTCCGTCGGGGTCTTTCTTGTCGCAACCCATCACCAAAGTCATGAGTGCAATCGCGCACAGGTACCGTAATCCGTTCGTCATCATCGAGTATCCTCGGAGTATCAAAAAAGGCCTCCTCTTCTAGCGACAAAGCCGTCGAAGTGTCAATCGGCCCAGCCTCAGACTGCGCTATGTGAGTGTTTACTGACTTAGCCAATCCTGATAATGGTCGCAAAATCGAAAATCTGGGCAGCTTGAGGCCAATCATGACGACCGTTCATCACTACAAAAGCAATCTCCGCGACATCCTTTTCAACCTCTTTGAATTGCATGAAGTGCAAAACACCACGCTGGCCTCGCCGCGCTTCTCGTCGATGGACGAAGCCACGGTGCGAGACGTCTTGAGCGAGTTAGAGAAGTTTTGCACACAAGAGCTTGCCACGAGTTTTGCCTCAGCAGACCGCGAAGGTTTGAAATTCGACGGCAAGGGCAACGTGCTTTTGCCCGCCTCGCTCAAGAAGAGCCTCGCGTCGTATTGGGAAAACCAGTGGCACCTTTTTGAGTTGCCCGAAAGCCTGGGCGGCTATGGCGCCCCGCCTTCAGTGATCTGGGCCACGTTCGAAATGATGGCTGGCTCCAACCCATCGGCCATTTTCTATATTTTTGGCGGCTTCATCGCCAAGACGATTGAACGACTGGGCACGCCAAGCCAGAAAGCCCGCTTCTGCAAATCGACCGTGGAAAAAGTCTGGGGAGGCAGCATGGTGCTCACCGAACCCGATGCTGGAAGCG
>JBFFMO010000784.1:0-2892 GCA_041554035.1 Allomicrovenator sp.
AGCTTGGCATCCTCGGCAGTCACGCGACGGGTCGACGCCTCGGCGGCGAATGAATTCTCACGCGGTGAAAACAGGTCATCATCAGCGAAGAGGTCGTCCGTTGCGGCGCCGATGAAGTCCATTATCGAGCCTTCAGCCAATCCGGGGCCGCTCGAAAAAACGCCGTCTCCCTCGGAGGTCACACGCGCCAAACTCTGTTCGACCCACGCCCGTGTGGCCGTAATATCGCCAGGAGATGCATTCAGCAGTCCGATATGACGCTCAAGTTCTGCGGATGCAAAACCCGATTCACGGATCGCAATCATCTCTTCGACGGCGCTCTTAGCGTCGCCTTCCGAGAGGAATTCCGAAGCGGCCGTAAGCAGCTCGGCAAGTGGCGTTCTCTGCGTCATTCAGAACATCTCATCAATCAAATGGCCTGAGCCACTCCGCGGAACGTTTGATAGGCGAGGTCAAGCTGCTTTTCAGCCACCTGAATCTCAGCAATATCGTCGTGTTCAAGTGCTTCCCGACCGCTGTCAACGGCTGCTTCGGCGTTTCGCTTGGCTTCCATCACAACCGTGCTCGCGCCGTCGTCGACTTGAGAAGCCAACTTTTCGATTTCTCGGATCGTCTTTCGAACGTGCGCTCGGTGGCGTTCCAAATCCTCGCCCTCTTTGAGCTGGACCAAGTAATCTTGGTTCTCCGAAATCATGTTCTTGATTTCGTCCTCGGTCAGGCCGCTGGTCGCGGTGACCGTAATGGACTGCTCTTTACCGGTGTCCAAGTCCTTCGCTGCGACGCTGACGATGCCGTCGGCGCTGATGTCAAAGGTCACCTCGACTTCAACCTCGCCCGCTCTTGCTGAGCGCAGTCCAGTCAGCACGAACTCGCCAAGGAGTTCGTTTTCCTCGGCCCGGAACGACTCGCCTTGAAAAACAACGATCTTAACCGAAGGCTGATTGTCTCGAATCGTTGTGAACACGTGGCTGTGGCTGGTCGGCACGGTCGATTGAGCTTCGATGATCTTTTCGAAGCCACCACCGTGAACCATGAGTCCGAGGCTGTGCGGTGTCACGTCCAAGAGGAGCACGTCATTATCGGGTTCGACCAAAGCGGCGCCTTGAATCGCAGCGCCAATCGCAACAGCTTCGTCGGGATGCACACTCTTGCCGGGTTCCCTGCCAAAGAAGTCTTTGACCGCCGATTGAATCTTGGGCATGCGTGTCATGCCACCCACCAGAACAACGTCGTCGATTTCTCCGATTTCCAGACCTGCTTCTTGAAGGGTGGCCTGACAAATCTTGACTGTTCGTTGGATCAAGTCGGCAACCAATTCCTCGAAGGTGGTTCGAGACAATGACGTTTGGAGATGCAGCGCTTCTCCGCCTTCCCGTGTGTAGATGAACGGAAGGCTGATTTCGGTGTCCTGTTTGCTCGTGAGCTCAATCTTCGCACGTTCTGCGGCGTCACGTAGGCGCTGCAATGACATCTCGTCTTTACGAAGGTCGACGCGATGTTCGCGAGCGAATTCGTAAGCCAGATGTTCGATGATTCGCGCATCAAAGTCTTCGCCGCCCAGGAACGTATCCCCAGCGGTCGAAAGAACATCGAATACACCACCGCTGATCTCAAGCACCGAGATATCGAAGGTTCCGCCGCCCAGATCGTAAATCGCGATTCGACGTTCGAGATCTTTGCCATAGCCGTACGCAAGCGCGGCGGCTGTCGGCTCGTTGATGATTCGGAGAATCTCAAGCCCAGCAATTCGACCCGCGTCTTTGGTTGCCTGGCGCTGCAAGTCATTGAAGTAGGCCGGCACCGTAACCACGGCGAGCTCTACGGTTTCGCCCAACGATTCTTCGGCGATAAGTTTCATCTCCTGAAGAATGATGCTCGAAACCTCGGGAAGGCTGTATTCCTTCTCACGCAACTTGATGCGCACATCGTCATGCGGACCGGTCACGATTTCGTAAGGGCAGGTCTCGATGCAATGGGCCACGGCGGGCGAACCCCACTTACGACCGATCAAGCGTTTCGACGCGTACACCGTGTGGCGCGCGTTCGTGATGGCTTGTCGTTTGGCCATTTGGCCGACCAGACGCCGCCCCGACTCCGATATCGCAACCACACTCGGTGTGGTCTTGTAGCCCCCCTTGTTGGAGATCACACGAGGTGTGCCTGCTTCAACAATGGCTACGCACGAGTTGGTCGTGCCGAGGTCTATTCCAATTACCCGCTGCATATATTCGCTCCTCAATTCCAAAGGAGAATTGAAAAAATCACCGTTGACTTAGCTCTGCCTTGGTTCGCTCGACATGGATTCGAACCGATGCGTCTCCTCCGGAAACGTGCAACGCACGTTCGTAGGACTCCAGTGCATCTTCAAGCATTTCGTTTCGTTCATAGATACTACCCAATACGACCAACCCTTCCAGATGATTCGGGTCGTATGCCAGAAGGGCCCGTGCATACATTGCGGCTTCATCCAGCCTTACACCAGCACGAAGCAATAGAATTGCACATCGTAGAATTAAAGCCACTTCTCGATTCAGTGCCAACGCCTTCCGATACTCGTCCACCGCGTCGGAATACGCTCCGGCTTGCTCGAGTTTTTCGCCTCGGCTCACCAAAATCCCGAACGCTGCCTCACGTTTAGATTCTGGATCATGCTCGGTCACTTCCGACGGACGTTCAAGGCCCACCTCACTTTCCGCGAAAATCGACCGATCGTACTCTGCTCGTTTTTGTGGATTTTGAAGCGTCTGGAATGCCTTGGTGACCGTCTTAAAAATGGCCTCGACCCGCACGCCAAATTCCCCCACGTTTTTTCTAAAAAACATGTCCGGATGATAGCGCTTACTCAACGCAAAATAGGCTTGTTTGAAGGCGCGCCGGTCGTCCTCAGGGGAG